>JAZOBG010000182.1:0-3902 GCA_045595865.1 Oscillospiraceae bacterium | reverse complement strand
CATGCTGGAGGCTGTGGCTTACCTGTCTGCTGCAAGTTCCCACCGTGCCCGGTACGATAAGGAACTGATTCAATTCGGTATCGACAATGCCTTTATCAATGCCGAAGTGTTTTCCCGTGACCGTGATTTTACGCTGGAAGTTAGCCTGCACAGAAATGCCCGGCGGCAGATCACATCCAACGGTGTGCGTCTGAAAACGGCAAGTGAGTTGTCCGGAATTGTGCAGACTGTCTTGTTCTGTCCGGAGGATCTGTATCTGATTCGGGAAGGTGCTGTCGTCCGCCGCCGTTTTCTGGATGATTCCATTTGTCAGCTCCGGCCAAAATATGCCGCCGCACTGGCAGAGTACAAAAAGCTCTATGAGCATAAAACCCGCATTTTGCGGGACTGGGAGGAAAATCCGTCCCTTCTGGATACGCTGGATGATTTTAACCTGCGTATGGCTCAGACCGGAGCCATCCTGATTCATTACCGCGCTCATTTTGTACGCAAACTGATGAAAACTGCCCTAGCCATCCATCGGGACTTCTCCGGCGGACGGGAAGCGTTGTCTCTGGCTTATGAGACCGTCAAAACCATTCCCGATCCCTTGGCCTCTCCCAAAGAGATTCTGCCTTATTTATTGGAGCATCAGGAAAGCCATCGCCGGGCAGAACTGGAGTCCCGTCAGTGTCTGTCCGGTCCTCATAAGGATGACTTGATCGTGGAAATCAACGGAACCAGCGCAAAACAATTTGCTTCTCAGGGACAGACCCGTACGGCCGTACTTTCTTTGAAGCTGGGCTGTCGTGAAATTTTTTATCAGGACAGCGGAGAATATCCCATTCTTCTGCTGGACGACGTGTTGTCCGAACTGGATGCCAAGCGGCAGGAATTTGTCCTGCGCCGCATCACCGACGGTCAGGTGTTTATCACCTGCTGCGAGGAGGAGCGTCTGGTGGGTCTGGAGCGCGGCAAGGTGTTCCATATTCACAACGGCGCCATTCGATAAGGAGGGCTTATGTACCTGCATTTGGGTCAATCGTTTGTTGTCCATCAGAAGGATGTTCTGGGAATTTTTGATTTGGATAACACCTCCTCATCGTTTCGTACCCGTAAGTTTCTGGAAAAAGCCGACCGGGAAGGACGGGTTATTACGGCCACCGACGACCTGCCCAAATCCTTTGTTTTGTGTCAGGGAAAAGACGGAAAAGCCATCGTTTACTTGTCCCAATTATCCTCTGCCACCCTGCGCGGCCGCGCGGAGAACAACAGCTTTGAATGATTTGTGAGTTGGATCGAAAGGAGAATGAATATGGAGCCTATCACCTATCTGTGGAAAGACCGGAAGCGTTATCTGGGCCTGCCCCTTTCCTTTACCCGTTACCGCCTCAGCGAAGACCGTGTGTTTTGTGAAAAGGGATTTCTGAATATCCACGAGGAAGAGGTGCTTTTGTACCGCGTGCGTGATCTGGAGCTGCGCATGAGTCTGGGTCAGCGGATCTTTGGTGTGGGTACCGTTTGCGTTCATTCCTCCGACAAGACCATGCCCCATCTGGAACTGCTGAACGTGAAGCATCCCCGCGAGGTCAAGGAGCTACTCTATCAGACCGTGGAGGCTGCCAAGGACCGCCGGGGCATCCGTCCCACCGAATTGATGGGTCAAGGACTGGAAGATGACGGCGATCTGCACGAGGTCAGCGAGATTGACCATGAAGTAATTGAGTGAACGCTCTTGATATAGAGAAACGCGACCCCAAAAAGGAGATTTACTATGTCTGAAGAATTGGAACTGAACTCCACTCACGTGGATCATGAATATGGAGCCTCTGAAATTCAGGTGCTGGAAGGTCTGGAGGCGGTGCGTAAGCGCCCCGGTATGTATATCGGTTCCACCTCTGCGTCCGGTCTGCACCATCTGGTCTACGAAATTGTGGACAATTCCATTGATGAAGCGCTGGCCGGTTATTGTACCGAAATCAACGTGACCATTGATGAGGGCGACATCATTACCGTGGAAGACAATGGCCGCGGTATCCCCGTGGACATCCAGCAGCAGACCGGAAAGCCCGCTTTGGAAGTGGTCTTTACCGTGCTGCACGCCGGCGGCAAGTTCGGCGGTGGCGGTTACAAGGTGTCCGGTGGTCTGCACGGCGTGGGTGCCAGTGTGGTCAATGCCCTGAGTGAATGGGTGGTGGCCGAAGTCTGCAAGGACGGAAAGATTTATCAGATGAAATTTGCCCGCGGTCATGTTACCCAGGAAATGACTGTGGTGGGAGAGACCGAAAAGCGCGGTACCAAGGTTATCTTCAAGCCTGACCCCGAGATGTTTGATGAGACGGTCTACGACTATGACACTTTGCACACCCGTCTGCGTGAGGAAGCCTTCCTGAATGCCGGTCTGCGTATTTCCATTGAGGATAAGCGCACCGGTCAGGAGCAGAGCGACACCATGTGCTACGAGGGCGGTATTCGCGAGTTTGTGACCTACATCAACAAGAACAAGACCGCCGTGCACGAGCAGGTCGTTTATATGGCCGGCGAGAAGGAAGACTCCATGGCTGAGATTGCCATGCAGTACAACGACAGTTACAATGAGATCATCGTCTCCTTTGCCAATAACGTCCATACACCTGAGGGTGGTATGCATGAGACGGGTTTCAAAACTGCGCTTACCAGAGTGCTTAACGCTTACGGACAGAAAATTGGTCTACTGAAAAATGAGGAAAAACTGTCCGGCGACGACTGCCGCGAGGGCCTGACCTGTATCATCTCGGTCAAGCTGACCGAGGCACAGTTTGAAGGCCAGACCAAGGCCAAGCTGGGCAACAGCGAGATGCGTGCGCTGGTGGATACTGTGGTTTCCGAAAAACTCAGCGAGTTCCTGGAGGAAAACCCAAAAGTGGGCAAGGCCATCATTGAAAAGGCCCTGACCGCCTCCCGCGCCCGTGAAGCTGCCCGCAAGGCCCGTGAATCGGTGCGCCGCAAGACCGGTTTGGAATCCGGCCAGATGCCAGATAAACTGCAGGACTGCAATGAGCGCGATCCCTCCCTGTGCGAAATCTACATCGTCGAGGGTGACTCGGCTGCAGGCTCGGCTATTCAGGGCCGTGACTCCCGTTTCCAGGCTATTCTGTCCATGTGGGGCAAGATGCTCAACGTGGAAAAGGCCCGTGCTGACAAGATTTACGGCAACGATAAGCTCTATCCCATGATCGTCGCTTTGGGCGCCGGCATCGGTGACGAGTTCAACATTGAAAAGCTGCGCTACCATAAAATCATCATCATGGCCGATGCTGACGTGGATGGCGCCCATATCCGCACCCTGCTGCTGACCTTCTTCTTCCGCTATATGCGTCCTTTGATCGAGAAAGGTTATATTTATTCCGCCGTGCCTCCTCTGTATAAGCTGACTCGCGGCAAGACTACCCGTGTGGCTTATTCCGACGATGAGCGCGACCGTGTCTCCGCCGAACTGCGCGGCGATAACCCCAATACCAAAGTGGATATCAGCCGCTTTAAGGGCTTGGGTGAGATGGATCCCCACGAACTGTGGGAGACCACCATGGATCCCGAGCGCCGCACCCTGCGCCGTATTACGCTGGAGGACGCGGTGGCTGCCGACCAGATCTTCACCATTCTGATGGGTGAAGAGGTCGAGCCGCGCAAACAGTGGATCGAACAGAACGCCAAGAAGGCAGATAATCTTGATTTCTAAGGAGGTGACGAACAATGGCACACAACCGCAGTTATAAACCGGAGGACATCGCATTCCCCGATCAGGTGATCACCGAGTCCAATCTGGTCGATGAGATGCAGGACAGCTATCTGGATTACGCCATGTCCGTCATCGTGGGCCGTGCCCTTCCCGATGTGCGCGACGGCCTGAAGCCGGTCCACCGCCGTATTTTGTACACCATGTA
>JAZOBG010000181.1:0-11783 GCA_045595865.1 Oscillospiraceae bacterium | reverse complement strand
ACCGTGGGCTTCGAGGAGTTCCGCGCCTACATCATGGGCGAAAGCGACGATATGTATCCCAAGACCTGCGAGTGGGCCGAGGCTCAGTCCGGTATCCCCGCCCGCAAGATCCGCGCTCTGGCCCGCGAGTGGGCTCAGAAGCGCACCTGCCTGTCCTCCGGCTGCCGCGGCGGTCAGGGCAGCGCCTGCCGTGCCGCATACGCCACCGAGTGGGCTCGTATGATGGTCCTGCTGCAGGCCATGCAGGGTCTGGGCAAGCCCGGTATCTCCATCTGGGGTACCACCATGGGTGCTCCCGCCAGCTACAAGTGGTTCCCCGGCTACGGCGAGCCTGCTACCCAGATGGGCCGCTCTCCCGTTGCCAAGAAGAACATGTTTGCTTCCAACCCCACCAAGCAGCGCCTGTTCCGCCTGAATGTGCCCGATGCCATTCTGAACGGCACCTACGACTTCATCGGCGAAGGCTTCTGCGGCGGCACCATCGAGCAGCAGTTCACTCAGAACCAGTATCCCATCGAGACCAAGGTCCATATGTGGTACCGTTACGGCGGCTCTTTCATGGGCACCCTGAGCGACACCAACAAGTGGGACAAGATGTACCAGTCTCCTGAGCTGGAGTGCGTGGTCAACCAGGACTGCTGGTGGTCTTCCGAGACCAATATGGCCGACATCATCCTGCCCGCCTGTACCAACTTCGAGCGCAACGACATGGGCGAGTGGGCCGTCATCGGCGGTTACACCACCATGGCTCACGTGGGCAACAACTGGCGTGTCATCGTCCGTGAGCAGAAGGCCATTGAGCCTCTGGGTGAGTCCAAGAGCGACTATGAGATCTTCACCATGATCGCTGACAAGTTGGGCCGTAAGGAAGAGTACACCGAGGGCAACACCGAGGACGATTGGGCCCGCAAGTACTTCGAACTGTCCGATATCGCCAAGGACGGCGACATCACCTGGGAAGAGTTTGACCGCAAGGGTTACTACATCGTGCCCTGCCCTGATAAGCCCGAGCGCAACAGCAACGTGGCTCTGCGCTGGTTCGCCGAAGCCCGTGACTGTGACACTCCCGACCCCGGCAACACCAAGGTCAAGGCCGGCAAGCCCAAGGAACTGTCCACTTACTCCGGTTTGATCGAGTTCGCTTCTCAGTCCCTGAAGCAGTGGACTCCCCACGACATCGAGCGTCCTGTGGTGCCCCACTTCATCCCCAGCTGGGAAGGCTACAAGAGCGACATGTGGTACAAGTACCCCATGCAGATCATTTCTCCCCATCCCCGTTTCTCCTTCCACACTCACTACGACAAGCATGAGAGTTGGCTGAATGACATCCCCATGCACCGTGTGATGAAGGACGGCTACCCCTACTGGCCCTGCCGCATCAACCCTGTTGATGCCGGGGCCCGCAACATCAAGGATGGCGATCTGGTCGAGCTGTACAATGACCGCGGCAGCGTCATTTGTATCGCTCTGGTCACCGAGCGTGTGCCCGTGGGTGTGCTGCACAGCTACGGCTGCTCGGCCGCTTACGATCCCATCGAGCTGGCGTCGCCGGCTCCACCGACAAGGCTGGCTGCGTCAACCTGCTGACCGCATCCACCCTGATGAGCAAGAATGTGCCGGGCATGACCCCCAACTCCTGCCTGTGCGAAATCCGAGTATGGGAGGGCTAAGAATATGGCAAAGTACGGACTGGTAATTGACATTACCCGCTGCGACGGCTGCGGCTCCTGCCTGCTGTCCGTCAAGGACGAGTATGTTGGCAACAACTATCCCGGATACAGCGCTGCTCAGCCCATGAACGGCCAGAATTGGCTGGATCTGGTGGAAATCGAGCAGGGCCACGGCACCAAGATCAAGGTCGACTACATCCCCGTCATGTACAAGCACAACCGCAACCTGGTTCTGCCCGAGGGCGTGCCCGAAGGCGCCATGTACGTGCGTGAGGACGGCCTGACCATCATCGATCCCGAGAAGGCCAAGGGCTGCAAGGCCATCTACGAGGCCATGAAGGATCAGGGTGTGTACTGGAACGAAGAACTGCAGCTGCCTCAGATCTACACGCTGGACGCACACCGTCTGGACGAGGGCGAGGCTCTGCCCCGCTGCGTCGAGTGCTGCCCCACTCAGGCTATGCACTGGGGCGACCTGGAGGATCCCAACAGCGACGTCAGCAAGTTCATCGCTGAGCACGAAGGCGAGATCGAGGATTACATGCCCGAGGAGGGCGCAGACTATGTGGTTCGCTACTACAAGCTGCCCAAGCCCTTTATCTGCGGCGAAGTCATGGTCTGCGACAGCAAGGACTGCGCCAAGGGCGCCAAGGTGACCCTGAAGTGTGAATGCTGCGGCGACACCTTTGAAACCGAAACCGACTTCTTTGGCGATTTCGAGTTCAAGTACCTGAAGCAGGGCTGCACTTACACCGTCAAGGCTGAGGTTCCCGGCTACAAGGCTGCCGAGGTCCAGGTCGCTCTGGACGAGGCCAAGAACCTGGGTGTCATTACTCTGGAGAAGGCCTGAGCGGAAAAACGGAAAACTTTCTGAACGGCAAGAACCCGGTGGATCAATTTCCACCGGGTTCTTTTTCTTGTTTTGCAAGTTATTATCAAAAAAGGCGCAAATTTATACATGGTCATTATCCACAAAAAATTATTTGTCCACCGCAGAAAGACACTGATTATGAAACATTAAACGAATAAACCGGATTAGAGTAAATGATTATTCTGGTTGATGCGGTAGCGTGATAAAGAAAATGGGGTGTATACAGGCTAAAAATGAGGAAAAGGGAAAAATTCACATGAAAAAATATGCAAAGCAGCAGACGTGAAAGAAAATAAGTTGAAAATTTTCCGTTTTGCGTTATAATTTATATTTGCGAAATTAGCGCGCTATCATTTTTGCAGTGCTGAAATACAAAAAACATTGGCAATTCTTTCTGTCTGAAAGCTGTCAGTCGATGGAACATGGGGGCGCCCCCATGTTCATGCGTAATGAGTCCATTACGCATGAATGTTTGCACGCGATGTGGAGCGCATCGATACATTGTATCAGAAACCAAAGACAAGGCGGGAAAAACATGAATTCAAAGACTTTGTTCTATATTCTAAAGCGGCTCGTCCTGGCAGTTCTGACGGTGTGGGTGGTCATTACAATCACCTTCTTCGTCTCGCGTGCAGTGCCCGGCGGCCCCTTCGCAAGTGAAAAGGCGCTCACCAAGGCGGCTGAGGCGGCGTTGGAAGCAAAATACGGCCTGGACAAACCCCTGATGGAGCAGTACGCTACCTATTTAAAAGATATTGTTACCAAGTTTGATTTTGGCCCCTCGCTGACCAACCGCGGCCGTGACGTCATCGATGTGATTGCCGATGGCATGAAAACTTCGGCCAAGCTTGGTGTTGCGGCTGCTGCCATCGCATTGGTGTGCGGCGTGGTTCTGGGCGCGGTTGCTGCCCTGCGCCGCAACAAGCTGATCGACCGCATCGTCATGGTCTTTACCACGGCCTGCATTTCCATGCCCTCTTTTATTATGGGTACGCTGTTGCTCATCCTGTTTGCTATCGTGTGGCGGATCCTACCGGCCAACGGCGCCGCCACCGGAGGTCTGATCCTTCCGGTGGTCACCCTGTCGCTGTCCCCCATGGCAAACATCACCCGGCTGACCCGTTCCTCTATGCTGGATGTTCTGGGTCAGGACTATATCCGAACCGCCAAGGCCAAGGGCGTGTCCGGCAGCAAGATCGTCTTCGGTCATGCCCTTAAGAACGCCCTCATCCCTGTTATTACTTATTTTGGCCCCATGCTGGCCTACATCGTCACCGGCAGTCTGGTGGTGGAGCAGATCTTTGCCGTGCCTGGCATCGGTCGTACCTTTGTCAGCAGCATTACCGACCGTGACTATCCCATGATCATGGGTACCACCATTGTGCTGGCATCCTTGATCGTCATTATGAATATGGTCAGCGACATTCTGTATAAGGTCGTTGATCCCCGCATCACTCTGGAGTAAGGAGGTGGAGTAAATATGGATATGAGAAAACCCTTCAGTATGCAGGTCAACCTGGATGCCTTTGCTCCCGCCACCGATGCCGAGAAGGAATACATGGTTCAGATGCGTGACTCCGCCACCTTTTTTAAGGACGGTGTCAAGCGCCTGTTGAAGAATAAGGTTGCAACCGTTTGCTTTTTCCTGATTATTCTCATCACCCTGTCTGCCATTTTTATTCCCATGTTCTGGCCCTATGCCTACGATGCCCAGTTGGGCATTACCCCTGGCAAGCCGGTGGACGCTTCCTATGCCAATCTGACCCCTTTTGAGTACGGAAAGACCGAGCTGGCCCGTATGGAAGCCGGTGAGAAGATCTTCCCCCATGTGTTCGGCACCGACTCCGCCGGCCGTGATTACTTTATCCGTGTGGTTTACGGCACCCGCATTTCGTTGGCGGTCGGCTTCTTCGCCAGTCTGATCGTTCTGGTCATCGGCATGGTGATGGGATCTCTGGCCGGCTACTGCGGCGGCAAGGTGGATCTGGTCATTATGCGTATCGTGGACGTCATCTACTCTCTGCCCGATATGTTGATGGTCATTTTGCTGTCTGCTATGCTGGGCACAGGCTTGAAGGAAGCCATTCAGGGAACCGTGTTGGAAAAGCTGGGCGGAAATATGATCAGTCTGTTCATTGTGTTTGCCCTGCTGTACTGGGTGTCCATGGCCCGTCAGATCCGCGGTCAGATCCTGTCCCTGAAGGAACAGGAGTATGTTCTGGCTGCCCGAGCCACCGGCGCCCGCGGCAAGTGGATCATTGCCAAGCATCTGATTCCCAACAGCATCAGCGTGGTCATTATCTCCACCGCCCTGCAGATCCCCAGCGCTATCTTCACCGAAAGTTACCTGTCCTTCCTGGGTCTGGGCGTCAATGCCCCCATGCCCTCGCTGGGCAGTCTTGCATCCGATGCCCTCAACGGCATCACTTCCTATCCCTACCGCTTGGTCATTCCCGCTATCGTGATCTCTTTGATCGTGCTGTCTCTGAACCTGTTCGGTGACGGCCTGCGCGATGCCTTTGACCCCAAGCTCAACAGCTGAGAAAGGAGTGTATGACAAATGCCTTTGTTGAAAGTAAGAGATCTGCATACCTCCTTCTTTACCGATGCCGGTGAAGTTAAAGCTGTCAACGGCGTGTCCTTCAATCTGGACCACGGCAAGGTGTTGGGTATCGTGGGTGAATCCGGCTCCGGCAAGTCGGTGACTGCCTATTCCATCATGCAGATCCTCGCCTCCACCGGTAAGATCGTTTCCGGTTCCATCCAGCTGGACGGTCAGGAGCTGGTCAACGCCGGTGAAAAGGTCATGAAGACGGTGCGCGGCAACAAGATCTCCATCATCTTCCAGGATCCCATGACCAGCCTGAACCCCACCTATACCATCGGCCACCAGCTGATGGAGGCCATCACCCTGCATACCGACCGCGACAAGAAGCAGGCCTACGAGCGCGCCGTGGAAATGTTGCGTCTGGTCAACATCAATGAACCTGAAAAGCGCATGGAGCAGTACCCCTTTGAGTTTTCTGGCGGTATGCGTCAGCGCATTATGATCGCCATGGCGCTGGCCTGCGAGCCCGACATTCTCATCGCCGACGAGCCCACCACCGCTCTGGACGTGACCATTCAGGCCCAGATTTTGGAGCTGATGAAATCCCTGCAGAAGGAACTGGGCATGGCCATCATCATGATTACCCACGATCTGGGTGTTGTGGCTCAAATGTGCGACGAAGTCATCGTTATGTACGCCGGTTCCATTTGTGAACAGGGTACTGCTGACGAGATCTTCTACAACCCCTGCCATGAGTATACCAAGGGTCTGATGCGCTCCATTCCTACCGCTGACACTGCAGGCCACAAACTGCAGCCCATCGCCGGTACCCCCATCGACCTGCTGAATATGCCAGAGGGATGTCCCTTCGCGCCCCGATGCGATGCTGCTATGAAGGTCTGTCTGACCCAGCGCTGCCAGCGCATGAGGATCAACGAGGAGCATTTCGCCGCCTGTTGGATGAATGTCAAAAAGGGCATTGAAAGCGGCATCATCACCGTGGAAGGAGGCGACCCGCAATGAGCCAGAATTTGAATCAGCCCCTGTTGGAAGTTAAGGATCTGAAGCAGTATTTTGACATCAACGTGGGTGCCTTCAAGACCAAGCCGCTCAAGGCCGTGGACGGCGTGTCCTTCTCCATCAACAAGGGCGAGACCCTCGGTCTGGTGGGTGAGTCCGGCTGCGGCAAGACCACCGTGGGCCGCACCATCCTGCATCTGTATAAGCCCACTGCCGGTGAGATTTGGTATAACGGAAAAAAGATCGAAACCAAGCATGACATTCAGGAGTTCCGCAAAAAAGCCACCATGGTTTTTCAGGACCCCTATTCTTCTTTGAATCCCCGTATGACGGTTGCCGATATCATCGGCGAGCCTCTGGATGTGCATAAGATGTACAACACCAAGGCCGAGCGTCAGGAGCGTATTCTGGAACTGATGGGTCACGTGGGGCTGAACAGCGAACACGCCGCCCGTTATGCTCACGAATTCTCCGGCGGTCAGCGTCAGCGCATCGGTATCGCCCGCTCGCTGGCGGTCAACCCCGACTTCATCGTCTGTGACGAGCCGGTTTCTGCTCTGGACGTGTCTATTCAGGCGCAGGTCATCAATATGTTTGACGAACTGCAGGAAAAACTGGGCCTGACCTATCTGTTTATCGCCCACGACCTGTTGGTGGTGCGCCACATTTCCGACCGCATCGCCGTCATGTATCTGGGCAAGATGGTGGAGTTGGCTGATGCCAAGACCATTTACGAACGGCCCATGCATCCCTATTCCAAGTCGCTGCTGTCTGCCGTGCCCATGCCCGACCCCAAGGTGGCCCGTTCTCACCAGCGCATTATGCTGGAGGGCGACATCCCCAGTCCTCTGAACGCTCCCTCCGGCTGCCCCTTCCGCACCCGCTGCCCCTATGCCACCGAGCAGTGTGCCGCCGAGATGCCTGCCTTTAACGAGGTGGAGAAGGGTCATTTTGTGGCATGCCACCGTCTGGCCGAGATCAACTGAACCCGGTCCTGTATTCCTTTTGGCAATATGTATGCGAACAGAACTGTACCGTACAGGGCTGTCGTGCGTATTGTAAATAAAAAAGCGGGCCGTAAGGTCCCGCAAAAAAGTTTTGGAAAGGAAGAAACCAAAATGAAGAAGATCCTCGCATTTGTGCTGGCTCTGGTTCTGTGTCTGTCTCTGGTCGCTTGCGGCAAGACCGACAAGGGCGGAGAAGGCACCACTCTGTCCGTCTGTCTGGCTTCCGAACCCGACACTCTGGACCCCGCACTGAACTCTGCCGTTGACGGCGCTACCATGGTTTCCCACCTGTTCTCCGGTCTGGCCAAGTGGGCTCAGAACGAGAGCGGTGCTCTGGTCATCGTGGCTGACGCTGTTGAGGAGCTGGTCGAGGGCGTCGTCAACGCTGACGGCACCGTCACCTACACCTACACCCTGCGTGACGGCATGAAGTGGTCCGACGGCAAGGACGTTACCGCCGCCGACTTCGAGTTCGCATGGAACCGCGCTGCTTCCCCCGCTCTGTCCGCCGACTACAACTACATGTTCGACGTGGTCAAGGGCTACGCTGAGATGTGGGAGACCGACGAGTCCGGTGAGAACTTCGTCAACCCCGATGCCAAGCTGGCTGTTAAGGCTCTGGACGCCAAGACTCTGGAAGTCACTCTGAACAACGCTGTCGCTTACTGGAACGAGCTGCTGGCATTCCCCACCTACTTCCCCGTGCGTGAGGATGTTGTTGCTGACGAAGGCTGGGCCACCAGCCCCGAGACCTACATCTGCAACGGCGCTTACACCATGACCGCTTGGGAGCATGACAGCGTCATCACCCTGACCAAGAACGAGAACTATGTTGATGCCGACACCGTCACTCTGGATGTCCTGAAGTGCTACCTGTCTGACGACTCCAACAACATGCTGACCAACTATGAGAACGGCGATTGGCTGATGATCGACGACGTTCCCACCAACGAGATGGCTGCTCTGAAGGAAGAGTATCCCACCGAGTACCGCGTGGTTGGCCAGATCGGTACTTACTATGTTAACTGGAATGTCAACGAGAACATCCTGCCCGAGGGCAGCAAGCTGACCGGCGTTGAGGCTGAGAAGGCCAAGGCTGAGATCCGTAACGCTCTGGGTCTGCTGTTCGACCGTGACTACATCTGCGTGGAGATCGGCCAGGCCGGTCAGGTTCCCGCTTCCTCCTTCGTTGCTATGGGTATGACCGAGCCCGACGGCTCCGAGTTCTATCTGAACGCCGGCGACAACGACTTCACCGGTTACTATGATGTGGCTGCTATCGAGGAGAACTTCAACGCTGCTGTTGAGACTCTGAAGAAGTACTACGACTGGGACGGCTCCAAGTTCACCAACTTCCCCTCCATCACCTACCTGTACAACACTTCCGACGGCCACAAGGCTATCGGTGAGTATCTGGCCGGTGCTCTGAGCGCTGTTGGTATCACCATGAACCTGGAGAATCAGGAGTGGAATACCTTCCTGAACACCCGTAAGAACGGCGAGTACTCCGTCGCCCGTAACGGCTGGCTGGCTGACTACAACGACCCCATCTGCTTCCTGGATATGTGGACTACCGTTTCCGGTAACAACGACGTCCAGTTCGGCAAGGGCGACCACGCCAACCTGGCTATGTACGATCTGGACCTGACCGGTCTGGGCTACGACGTCAAGGTCGAGGACGGCACCTGGGCTGAGACCTACGATGTTCTGATTGCTACCATCAAGGGCGAGACCGACAACGTCAAGCGCTACGAGATGATGCACATCGCTGAGGACATCCTGATGAGCACCGGTTGTATCTGCCCCCTGTACTACTACACCGACGTCTTCATGATCGATGACTCCATCGACGGCTTCTTCTGCAACCCCCTGGGCTACAAGTACTTCATGTACTGCACCATCACCGAGTAATTTCGGCTTACAGCGGCCGGCAGGTTTCGACCTGCCGGCCGTTTTTTCCTTACGATTTTCTTACGGTTTTAACCCATACCTTGACGGGTGATGCACCGTATAGATATAATGCAGGCAGGAAGGGAAGGTGGATCTATGGATGCCAGAATTCTTGTTGTAGACGATGAGCCGGAGATTGCTGAACTGGTGGAGCTCTACCTGGACAGTGAGGGGTTTACGGTATTCAAATGCTATACCGGTGCCGATGCGCTGAAGCTGTTGGAGCGGGAGAGCATAGATCTGGCGATTCTTGATGTGATGCTGCCTGATATTTCCGGGTTTACCCTTTGCGGTGAAATCCGGCGCAAATGCCATTTCCCGGTGGTCATGCTGACGGCTAAGGTGGAGGACACAGACAAAATCACCGGTTTGACCATCGGCGCGGACGATTACATGACCAAACCGTTCAATCCTTTGGAACTGGTAGCTCGAGTGAAGGCCCAGCTGCGCCGTTATACCCGATACAATGAAGCGGAGCGAAATTCCGGTGACGTGATCGATTTTAACGGCCTGATCATTGATCGATCCACCCACCGGTGCTGGCTGTATGATCAGGAACTGGCGCTGACGCCGCTGGAGTTCGACATTCTTTGGATGCTGTGCGAGAATCGCGGACAGGTTATTTCGGCCGAGCGTGTGTTTGAAACGGTGTGGGGTGAGAAGTATCTGGATCGGAACAACACGGTCATGGTCCATATCCGCCGCCTGCGTGAAAAAATGGGAGAACCCAGCCGAAATCCCCGTTTTATCAAGACGGTTTGGGGTGTAGGTTATAAAATTGAATAAAGTGAGATTTTTTCTTTTGAAAATCGAAAAAATCGTTGACAAACATGGAAATGTGCAGTATAATGACATTCGCCTGTTGAAAAGGTAGCATTTGGCGGCGTAGCTCAGGGGCTAGAGCACTCGGTTCATACCCGGGGTGTCGGCGGTTCAAATCCACCCGCCGCTACCAGATCCCGGAGAGACGGTTTTGTCTCTCCGGGATACTATCCATGGCGCGTTGGTCAAGCGGTTAAGACACCGCCCTTTCACGGCGGTAACACGGGTTCGATTCCCGTACGCGTCACCATACGGAGGCATAGCTCAGCCGGTAGAGCGCTCGCCTCACACGCGAGAGGTCACAGATTCGAGTTCTGTTGTCTCCACCAAAACCTGAAGTCTATGACTTCAGGTTTTATTTTTCTTCTGACGATGGAATGAAAGGACGGCCGGGGGGTCTTATGAAAATCGCAGGATTGCAGAAAATGACATTGTTGGACTATCCGGGCAAAGTAGCTTGTACTGTATTTCTTTCTGGGTGTAATTTTGCCTGCCCGTTCTGCCATAATGCAGAGTTGTTGGGCGGTGAAGTTTCGCCGCTGATGGATGATCAGGATTTGCTGGCCTTTCTGGAAAAGCGGCGTGGGATGCTGGACGCCGTGTGCATTACCGGTGGAGAGCCTACGCTGCACCCCGGTTTGGGCGATTTGATGCGTGCCATCAAGGACATGGGTTATCTGGTTAAACTGGATACCAATGGATACCGACCCAATATCCTGAAACAGCTGGCAGCCGATGGCCTGTTGGATTATGTAGCCATGGATATCAAAAACAGCCCGGACAAGTATGCGGAAACAGCGGGCATCATCGCAGTCGATCTGACTGCGATCGAGGAGAGCATGACTTTTCTGCTGACGGGCAATTTGGATTACGAATTCCGCACTACTGTGGCGGCCCAGCTTCACAGTGAAAACTCCATTCGTGAAATGACAAACTGGGTTGGAAATCTGGTTCCGGGAACAAAGGCGAAACACTTTTTCCTACAGCCCTTTGTGGACCGGGATACCGTGGAATACTCCGGACTGAGCGCACCCACACAAGATGAGCTGAACCACTATATCTTGTGTTTGAAGTCTATTGCCGAAATGGCTGAAATTCGGGGGCAATAACTATATATTGTGCCGAAAATCCCAAAAAGTAAAATATTACACCACAAGATATTGACGCAAATAAAAAACCGTGATACAATGACCGAGCCACAATCCTGTGACGGTTGTTGATCACGGTTTTTATTATCTTTGGCGGGCGATTTGCCCGCTTATACTTTCTAAAAAGGAGGCCGATTTATGTATCGTGTACTGAAACGAGACGGCAGCACCGTTGAATTTGAGATCTCCAAAATCAGCTCTGCAATGATCAAGGCATTCAAGGCCCAGGAAAAGCTGTATCATCCCAGCGTTATCAATATGTTGGCCCTGCAGGTCAGCGCCGACTTTGAGCCCAAGGTCAAGGATGGCCTGATTGCTGTGGAAGACATTCAGGACAGCGTGGAAAAGGTCCTTTCCGATGCCGGTTATGCTGAAATCGCCAAGGCATACATCCTGTACCGCAAGCAGCGCGAGAAGGTGCGTAACGTCAACTCCGCTCTGCTCAACTACAAGGATCTGGTGGACAACTACCTCAAGATCAACGACTGGCGCGTGAAGGAAAACTCCACCGTCACCTATTCCGTCGGCGGTCTGATCCTGTCCAACTCCGGCGCCATCACCGCCAACTACTGGCTCAGCGAGATCTACGATCCCGAAGTGGCCGAAGCACACCGCTCCGCTGCGATCCACCTGCACGACCTGTCCATGCTGACCGGCTATTGCGCCGGCTGGTCCCTTAAGCAGCTCATCGAGGAGGGCCTCGGCGGCGTACCGGGCAAGATCACCTCTGCCCCCGCCAGCCACCTG
>JAZOBG010000180.1:0-19347 GCA_045595865.1 Oscillospiraceae bacterium | reverse complement strand
AGATAGCTTATAAGGAGTAAAACGTATGAAAATACAATTTGGGAACTTGACCATCCGTCAAGCCGAGGTTTCCGATGCAAGGCAACTTGCCGTTTGGTGGAATGATGGTGCGGCGATGGCACACGCAGGCTTTCCTAACGGTTTGGGAATGACCGAGAAAGAAGTTATCGATGGACTTGGAAACGGTTGTATGGTCATAGAGGAAAGCGACCGTTTGATCGGTGAGTGCAATTACCGTAACGTAGCGGACGGTGTTGCAGAAATCGGTATTAAGATTTGCGAAACCGATTGTCAGAACCGTGGTGTCGGAAGAAAGGTTTTGAGTATGCTGATCGGTTGGCTGTTCAGAAATGACTATTCTAAAATTGTCCTCGATACCAACTTGACGAACACAAGAGCGCAGCACGTTTACGAATCGCTTGGTTTCCGCAAGGTGCGAACCAACATTGATTCTTGGAAAGATCAGTTTGGTCGACTTCAATCATCGGTCGATTATGAGTTGGTTGAAAAGGATTTTGTCAGTTATATTGACTGCCCGAAAGAGGAGTAAATTGTGGACTTTGAACAACTCGCAAAAATAGAAAACGAAAGTGAACGTGTGAACAGAATCTACGATATATTTAACGAGGATGCAAGGCTCAATCATTCCAAAGCCGCACGAGTTGAATTTTTGACCACCGTTCACTACATAGAAAAATACTTAAAAGAGGGCGACAAGATTCTTGACGTCGGCGCAGGTGCAGGTGAATACAGCCTTTACTTTTCTCGTAAGGGTTACGAGGTAGCGGCTCTTGAGCTTGCCGACGCCAATATTGCCGCTTTCAAAAAGAAGCTGACAGCCGAAGATAAGATCGACCTCGATCAAGGTAACGCCCTTGATCTGTCGCGCTATGCGGACAAGTTCTTTGACATTGTGCTTCTGTTTGGCCCGCTTTATCATTTGAAAAATGATGCAGATAAGCAGAAATGCATCAGCGAGGCAAAACGTGTCTGCAGGGATGGCGGAAAGATATTCTTTGCCTTTATCTCCAACGACTTCGTTTTTCTCACCGAGCTTGAATATAATGCTGCCTATTTTTCAAGCGGAGATTATGATAAGGAAACCTTCAAACTCAACGATTTTCCGTTTGTATTCCACACGGTTGATGCCGCAAGAGAACTCCTTGCCGACGGTGGCATAAATGTTTTGCACGAGGTAGCATCTGACGGCGCAAGCGAGCTTTTAGCGGCAAAGATCAACGAAATGAGCGACGCGGACTACGCACAGTACCTCCGCTATCATTTTTACATCTGTGAAAAGCCGGAATTGCTCGGCATGACAAACCACCTGTTGTTTGTGGGGGAGAATGTATAGTGTAGGTACAATGAATTTTGGCTTTGCATGCAAAAATGTCCGCCCCGGTCATCCGGGACGGACATTTTGTCATTTAGAAAGCGTATTGCGCAAGATTTCGTTGACCACCTGGGGGGCGGCCTGACCCTTCAGCTCCCGCATGGTCTGGCCCACCAGAAAGCCAAAGGCTTTTTCTTTGCCGGATTTGTAGTCCTCCACCGATTTTGGATTGGCGGCAAGGACCTTTTTCACTGCGGCCTGCACCAGCTCGGCGTCCGAGACCTGTTCCAGCCCGTGTTCCGCCACATAGGCGTCCACGTCGCCGTTATTGGCAAAGACTGCGTCAAAGACTCGCACGGCGGTGTTACGGTTCAGTTTACCATCTTTGACCAGAGTGATCAGCCGAACCAGCGTGGCAGGGGAGATGGGGATATTGTGGGGTTCCAGTCCGTCGGAGGACAGGCGGCGCAGGCATTCGCCCAGAATCCAGTTGGATGTTTGTTTCGGGTCGGCACCCAATGCTACGCATGCCTCAAAAAATTCTGCCAGAGCCTTGTCACCCGTCAGCATTTGGGCGTCGTATTCGGGCAGACTCCAGTCGGTCAGGTAACGCTTGCGCTTCTCGTGGGCCAGTTCGGGCTGTTCGGTGCGCAGCAGTTGCAAATATTTCTCCAATAGATCGATGGGCGGAATATCGGGCTCCGGGAAGTAGCGGTAATCCTTGGCATCCTCCTTGGTGCGCATGGAGACGGAAATGTTTTGTTCTTCATCCCAGCGTCGGGTTTCCTGAAGAACGGTTCCGCCGGATTCAAGTATATCGATCTGACGTTTTGCTTCATATTCAATGGCCTTTGCGATGGCCTTAAAGGAGCCGAGGTTTTTCATCTCGGTACGGGTGCCAAGGGTTTCCGAGCCAACCGGGCGTACCGACAGATTGATGTCGCAGCGCAGGCTGCCCTCCTGCATCTTGCAGTCGGACACACCCAGATACTGAAGGGTCAGCTTCAGGTGCTCCAGATAGGCGATGACCTCGTCGGCACTGCGGAAGTCCGGTTCGGTGACGATTTCGATCAAAGGTACACCGCAGCGGTTGTAATCCGCATGGGAAAGTCCGGTTTCGCCGTCGTGGATCAGCTTTCCGGCGTCCTCTTCCATGTGGATCTCATGGATGCGGATGGTCTTGGAGCCAAGATCCACGCTACCGTTTCGGCAGAGGGGGATGTAAAGCTGACTGACTTGATAGCCCTTGGGAAGGTCGGGATAGAAGTAATTTTTGCGGTCGAATCTCGTGCGCCGGTTAATGGTGCAGTTCAGCGCCAGTCCGGCTTTGACGGCGTACTCCAATACCGTTTTGTTCAGGACGGGCAGTGTACCCGGCATACCCATGCAGACAGGGCAGCAGTGGGTGTTGGGCGCGCCGCCAAATTGGGTGGAGCAGGAGCAGAAAATTTTACTCTTGGTGGCCAGCTCCACGTGGGTTTCCAGACCGATAACGGTTTCCCATATCATAGCGGACACCTCCTTTTGTGGAAGTCGGTTTCCTGCTGGAAGGCATGGGCGGCGTTCAGGGCGGCACCTTCCCCAAAGTGAGGGGCGATCAACTGGGCGCCAATGGGCAGGCCGTTTGCGTCAAAACCACAGGGCATGGACAGCGCAGGCAGGCCCGCCAGATTGACGGCCACGGTGTAAACGTCACTCAGGTACATCTGCAGCGGGTCGGTCAGGCTGCTCAGCTTGGGGGCAGTAGTGGGGGAGACCGGAGTCAGAAGCAGGTCGCAGCTTTGGAATACCGTTTGAAATGCCGTCTGGATCACGGCTTTGGTCTGCAAAGCCCTTTGATAGTAGGCATCGTAATATCCGGCAGACAGGACAAAAGTACCCAACAGAATGCGTCGCTTGGTTTCGCTGCCGAACCCTTCGGTGCGGGTTTTGCAGTACAACTCGTTCAGGTCGGTGTATTCCTTCGCGCGCATACCGTATTTTACACCGTCGTACCGGGCCAGATTGCTGCTGGCTTCGGCGCAGGCAAGGATATAGTAGGTGGGAACTGCATAGGGGAGAATTGGCAAGGGACATTCCTTTACAATGGCTCCCATGGAACGCAACGCATCGGCTGCGGAAAGAACGGGACAGCGTACCGCATCATCCAATCCATCTTCAAAACATTCGGTGGGAATACCGATTTTCAAACCGCGCACATCACCGGTCAGGCAGTTCAGAAGATTCCCGTATGTGCCGGGCAGGGAGGTTCCGTCGCGGCGGTCATACATTTGGATGGTATCCAACACGGCGGCACAGTCGGCGGCATCTTTGCACAGAGGGCCGATCTGATCCAGAGAAGAAGCGTAGGCAATCAGGCCGTAACGGGATACCGTACCGTAAGTTGGTTTCATTCCGGTCAGACCGCAGTGGGCGGCAGGCTGGCGCACCGAACCGCCGGTATCGCTGCCCAGCGCGAAGGAAACCGTACCTGATGCCACTGCGGAGGCTGAGCCGCTGGAAGAGCCGCCGGGAGTGCAGGCGGGATCCCATGGGTTGGTGACCGGGCCGTAAAAGGAAGTCTCACCGGTGGATCCCATGGCGAACTCATCCATGTTGGTTTTGCCGACGGAAACGGTACCCGCATTGTCCAGCAGCTCTACCACCGACGCGGAATAGGACGGAATGAAATTGTTCAGCATTTTGGATCCGCAGGTAGTTCGCACACCGCGGGTGCAGATGTTATCCTTGAACGCCATGGGAACGCCATACAAAAGACTTTCGGTGTCGGAAAGACGCTGCTGCAGTTCTTCGGCGCGGACCATGGCCTGTTCGGGATTCAGGGTGATGAAACTGTTGTGTTCATTCCGCCGTGCTGCATCCAAAGCCATTTGGGTCACTTCGGGGATGGAGATGTCACCGGAACGGATGGCGTGGCCCAGTTGAAGCGCGGTTAGATTCAGAATTTCGTTCAACACACACCCTCCTCAGTCCACGGTTTTGGGAACCGTAAGGGTTTCACCGTCGGTTTCCGGCGCATTGGAAAGCAAATCGGCCCGATCCTGACCGCAAGTTACGCGGTCTTCACGCAGTACATTATGCAGTGAGAGGGGAGGATCAATGGGGGCTGCCGTTTCAACAGAAAGCTGTGAGAGGATGCCCATATAATTTACGATGGTTTCCAGTTCGCCGGACAGCTGGGCCAATTCGCTTTGGGAAAGCTCCAGTTTGGACAGCGCGGCCAGGTGTTCGATCTGTTCGGTTTCTATTTTCATCGTGTATCCACCTTTTTGTCAATTGTGCCTGCAAATCACCTGTGAACTCGTCTGTGCCTTTACCGATACGCCGTTCCACCGGTAATCGTATAATTCAACGTCTTCCGGCGTAACGGACAAATAGTCTCCGGTCATGCCCTGAATTCGAATTTCCTCATCGTCAATTTCCACGGTTACGTACAGTGCCTGTTGGTACAAAAGCATTCCGTGCAAATATCCGTATTGTTCTTTCAATTTCTTGGAACCCGCGATTTGGCTGCCGCACCACACATAGGAGGCGGAATTCACGGTATAGTACGGAATATCGTCCAAAATTGTAAACCCATCCCCGTGGTCATGTCCATTCATGCACAGCAAGACATCTTTGCCGCGAAAAAGTTCCCGGATTTCTTCTCTGTTGTGAATGCCTCTGTCCCGATGTTCGTTTACAAGACTATGGTGCGAAAAAATTACGTACGCTTTGGAGTCGCTCAATTCTTTTTCAAGCCACTCGATTTCAGCTTTCGGAATAATGGGGTAAATAGAGCCATTTTCTCTGTAATCCCTTCCGAAATAAGCGGTTTCCCGGCCATCCTTCTTGAAATAGCAGGAATTCAGAACAATGAATTTTATGCCGCCGTGTTCGAAGGAATAATATGGGGTGGTCAAGGATAGAAAATCCAGCGCGGTGTCCAAACGGCAAGCGTCTGTTTCGTGATTTCCAATGACGCAGTGGACGGGAATACCTAATGTTGTGAATTCATGCAAGACAGCCTTTTTGTTTTTGCTGACCGGGCTGCACAAATCTCCCAGCGACACGATGAAATCCGGGTCGGTTGCTTTGATATGTGCGGTCAATTCGTTCACTCGTCTGCCGCCGTCCGGTACTTCATCAAAGTGGAGGTCGCTGAATACGGTAAATCGGATCATAGGGGTGTCCTCGCTTTACAGTGCTGTTTTTTCAACATTATAAAGGAAATCGTCCGGTTTGTTAATAATATTTTTTGCATTTCCTGCTCGGGTGTGCTACAATACATTTTAACGAGTTGCATCGCAAAAGTACAAAAGGAGGAGATCGCATGATTCTGGATTGGAACTCGCTGGAACAGACCTGCAAAAACTGCCGGAAATGCGCGCTGGCCGACACCCGCACCAATGTGGTGTTCGGCGTGGGCAACCCCAACGCGGAAGTCATGTTTATCGGTGAAGGTCCCGGTGAGCAGGAGGACCTGACCGGCGAGCCTTTTGTGGGTCGTGCGGGAAAGCTGCTGGACGAAATGCTTTCCATCATTGATCTGGACCGCAAAAAGAATATTTACATCGGAAATATGGTCAAGTGTCGTCCGCCCGGAAACCGCGATCCGCTGAATACCGAGCAGGACGCCTGCATTGATTATTTGCGCAATCAGGTTGCCCTGATCAAGCCCAAGATCATCGTCTGTCTGGGCCGTGTGGCCGGTATGCGAATTATTAAGGAAGATCTGAAAATTACCAAAGAGCACGGCCAATGGTTTGAGAAAAACGGCGTTTGGATGATGGCAATGCTTCATCCTGCCGCTCTGCTGCGTGATCCCCGCCGCAAGCCGGATGCCTTTGTGGATTTGAAAATTCTGAAAGCCAAGATCGACGAGATCTGCGACCATACATATTGAGTCGAGAGAGAGGAGAAGTTTCCCATGCTGTCTCAGGAAGCTGTTCAGTTGGGCACCAACCGCAGCGTGATCCGTGAACTGTTTGAATTTGGAAAGCTCCGCGCCGCCCAAGTGGGTGCGGAAAATGTCTTTGATTTTTCCATCGGCAATCCCAGCGTACCCCCTCCGCAGTGCGTGACCGATGCTGCTATGGAATTGCTGAAGGGTGATCCCATTGCTCTGCACGGTTATACCAGTGCGCAGGGCGACGCCCTGACCCGCGGCGTAATCGCAGATAATCTGAATAAGCGGTATGGCACTTCCTACCGTCCCGAGCATTTTTATATGACTTGCGGTGCCGCGGCCGGTCTGTGCTGCTGTTTCCATGGTTTGACCTGTCCCGGGGATGAGTTCATTGCGTTTGCTCCTTATTTCCCTGAGTACGGCGTATTCGTGCGCGGTGCGGGTGCGAAATTTGTGGTCATTCCGGCTGAGATCGAGGCATTCCAGATCGACTTTGCTGCCTTTGAAGCGGCCATTAACGAGCATACCAAGGGTGTCATTGTGAATTCTCCCAACAACCCCTGCGGCGCCGTTTATTCTGCTGAAACGGTACAAAAACTGGCTGATATCCTGCGTGCCAAGTCGGTTCAGTACGGACACCCCATATACCTGATCTCGGACGAGCCCTATCGTGAGATCACCTACGGCGTGGAAGTGCCCTGGCTGCCCAATTATTATGAAAATACTCTGGTGACCTACTCTTACAGTAAGTCCCTGTCCCTGCCCGGTGAACGCATTGGCTATGTGCTGGTCCCTCCGACCGTGGAGGATCATGAACTGGTCTATGCCGCAATCGCCGGTGCCGGCCGTAAACTGGGTTATGTCTGTGCCCCTTCGTTCTTCCAGCATCTGATCACCCGCTGCGACGGACAGACCGCCGATTTGTCGGTGTATCAGCGCAACAAGGAACTGCTGGTCAGCAGTCTGCGTGAGATGGGGTATCACTGTGTGGAACCAGGAGGAACCTTTTATCTGTTCCCCCGGGCGCTGGAAGCCGATGACATGGCATTCTCTGAGCGTGCCAAGAAGTTTGATCTGCTTTTGGTGCCCGGCAGCGGCTTTGGCTGTCCCGGCCACGTGCGTATTTCCTTCTGCGTACCTACCGAGCGTATTGAGCGTTCGCTCCCTGCCTTTGAAAAATTGATGAAGGAATATCGCGGATAAATAGATATAGAGAAAGAAACTCCATTGGAGCCCGCAAACGGTTCCAATGGAGTTTTGTGATTTACAGATATGCGACCACCCGGTACATCAGCAGGTAATGGCACACACTGCCCAGCAGGATAAACAGGTGGAAAATCTCGTGGCAGCCAAACTTCGGGTTGAAGCGGCCCGGCCATTTCAGAGCATACATTACACCGCCAATCGTGTACAGCACGCCACCCAACAGAAGCCAGAACAGTCCGTGCACAGTGAGAACCTGTGAAAGAGGATAGATGGCGAAAATAGCAAGCCAGCCCATAAACAGATAGATACCGGCTGTGACCCAGCGCGGAGAGTGGATCCAAACTAAACTGAAAACTACGCCCAGCAATGCAAGACCCCAGATGATCCCGAACAGGGACCAGCCCCACGGCCCGCGCAGAGCAACCAGGCAGATGGGGGTATACGTGCCCGCGATCAGGAAATAAATAGAGGCATGGTCCAGCTTTTTCAGGGCAACACGGCCCTTGACCGTGGTGTTTACGCTGTGATACAGAGTACTGGCAGAATACAGCTCGATCATTGTGGCTCCATAGATTGCGAAGGTCACATAATGCCAGACCGAACCGCCTGAATCATGAGTATGCACCAAAAGGAGAACGATCCCCCAAATGGCCAGAAGAATGCCCAACCCATGGGTCAGTGCCGACCAACGGCGCAGGCCGTCGTAGGGATCCCGGTTATTTTCTTTTTGAGGTTGTTTGGACCGGCAGATCGGTTCGATGGACCGATAAGGTCGAGGGTAAATAATTTCATCCATAATTGATCACCACCAGTAGTATATACCGAATATCCTAAAATATCAATACTAAAATTACTGAATATAATTATCAAAATGAGATTTAAAGTAAGTAAGGGGCTGTTGCATTTGCAACAGCCCCGCTTTTATTCAATTCATTGTCCGACAATACGGCGGACACCCACCAGATATCGGACGCTGGAGCCGTAGCTCATTTTGTTGATGGTGATGCAGCCGCCGGTGCTGGATGCGTGGATATACATATCGTTTCCAATATAGATGCCCACATGGGTTGCGGCGGAAGAGGAGCCGTAAGCTCGCCAGAGCAGAAGGTCACCGGGCTGAACCTGGCTCAATTCGATGGCTGTGCCATTGCTGAGCTGGCCGGCCGCGGAACGATTCAGGCTGTAGCCAAACTTTTTATAGACCGCCTGAGTAAAGGAAGAGCAGTCATAGGAAGAGGGACCGTTGGCGCCATACACATAGGGAATGCCGAGGAACTGCTTGGCGTAGGCAACGACCTGAGCGCCCAAATCGGTGTTGTTCGCAGTTCCGGGTGTGGTTTGGGAAGGCATCTCGGGTGTTGTTTCGGCAGGGGGAGTAGAGGGAGTACCCTCCGCTGCAGTGAAGATCACATAATCACCGCTGACGTAGCCGATCACACCGTTGTAGGACGTTTTGTACCAGCCGTTTTCCTTTCCAGTAATGGTCAGGGTTGCAGTGGCGGGGATGGATCCGACTTTGCTGTAGCTTGTGCCGGGGCCGGAACGCATATTCAGGGAGGAGCCGCCGGTATTCAGCTTGCCGGTGCCCGAAGTGGATTGTGCGGGGGTTTCAGGTTGGGCAGGAGTTTCGGGTTCGGCGGGAGACTCCGGTTCCGCAGGAGCGGAAGGAGTGGTATTGGAAGGGGTGCTTTCGGTCACGGTAACATAATCGCCGCTGACATAGCCGGTCACACCGTTATAGGACGTTTTGTACCAACCATTTTCACTTCCGGTAATGGTCAAAGTTGCGTTGGCAGGGATAGAGCCGACTTTACTGTAACTTGTGCCGGGGCCGGAGCGCATATTCAGGGAGGCACCGTCGGTATTCAGCTTGCCGATGTAGTTTTTGACGGTAGGGGTGACCGACAGATAGTCGGCAGACATATAACCGACAACGCCGTTTAACTCAACCTTATACCAGCCGTTTTTTTGATTTTCCAGCACTTCGACTTTGGTGCCTTTGTTTACGGTGTTCAGAATTGCAGAGTTGGTGCTTGCTTCTTTTCGAAGACGCAGGGAGTTTTCGGTGACAACACCGGAGCCGTAGCTGGCAGCGGAAACGGTCACACTCAGGACAACGCAAAGCAGGGCAGAAGTCAGGGTGGTTCGCAGGAAACGAGAAGAAATTCTCATTGTTGTTGACCTCCTGGCAATTTTTCTTTTGTGCGGATGCTTACTTGCCGGCCAGAGCGCGCTCCAGCCAGACAGCGGCCACGTCCATAGCGGCATACAGGCTGTCTTTTTCGCTCTTCTTGACCACGCGGTCACGGGACTTCAGATCGGGGTCGGTCAACTGCAGCTGAACCGAGACCTTGGTAGCTACGTCCAAATCGTCAACCTTCTTGCTGTCCATCACCTGAAGCATGATGATGTATTTATCCGCCATGCTGCCGTAATAAATCAGATTATCCTTGCGGCGCAGAGGATGTCCTTTATATTCCAGAGGAATGTTCTTGTCAGCCATTGTAAAAAACCTCCATTTGGCTTGAAATCAAAGGGAAAACCCCCGTTTTTGGAGGTTCCTGATTTACATAAAACTTGTAACCAAATTGTAACATATATGCAGATACATGTCAAACCCTTTTACCATGGAAAAAACTCCCTCCATTCGGTTGATTTTGCGGTTAAAAGGTGATAAACTGAAACAAAAAAGTACTCATTTTGATACGAAAGGATCCTGCGTATGAAAGGAATTATCCTGGCAGCCGGCAAAGGAACCCGATTGTATCCCATGACGTATCCGATTTGCAAACCTCTTTTACCCGTTTACGACAAGCCAATGCTGTATTATCCGCTGGATGTTTTGCTCCGTGCGGGAATACAGGATATCCTGATCATCACGCCGCCACAGGGTGAGATGGAGTTTTTCCGAAAATTGCTGGGGGACGGTTCCTCTTTGGGTGTTCGCATTTCTTATGCAGAACAGCCGGTGGCCCGCGGCATTGCCGATGCGCTGATCCTGAGCGAGGAATTTGTCGGTGGGGATCGCGCCTGTCTTGTGTTGGGCGACAATGTGTTTTTCTCACCGCAGTTTGATGACAGTCTGCAAAAAGCGATCGCGACCGAAGAAGGCGCGGTGATTTTCGGATATTACGTGGATGATCCGCGCCCCTTTGGTGTGGTGGAGTTTGATGAAAGCGGAAATGTGGTCAGCCTGGAAGAAAAGCCTGAGAATCCCAAATCCAATTACATTGTGCCGGGTCTGTATTTCTATGACGGCAAGGCGGCACAAATAGCAAAAGAGCTGACTCCCTCGGCGCGCGGTGAACTGGAAATTACCGATTTGAACCGGGAGTATATGCGCCGGGGCAAACTGAAAGCCGTCATTCTGGACCGGGATTTTTCCTGGTACGATGCCGGCACGGCAGAAAGTTTGTTGGTGGCAGCGACGGCAATCAAAAATCTGCAGGAACAGGAACAAAGATACATCGCCTGTGTGGAGGAAACGGCCTGGCGTAAAGGCTTTATTACCGACGAGGAAAAAAATGCCGTAGGACAGGAAATGGAGGCAACTCCTTATGGGCAATATTTATTGAATTTGAAATAAGAACGGTCAAAGCAGGGCGGAGTCAAGAAAATCTGCCCTGCTGATTTTTTGTAAGGAAAGATAAGAACTTGATTGATTTTCACACTTTAGTGTGTTATGATGTAAAGTACAACAGTGTACTGCATCGCGGTACGAAAGGAGTAATAACATGGCAAAGGTAGTGGAAAAGGGACACAGCATGACTCTTTTTGAAACCATCATGAAATTGAAGTCTCCGGAAGAATGCTGCAAATTCTTTGAGGATCTTTGCACCCCTGCGGAACTGCGGGCCATGGAACAGCGGTTTGATGTGGCGATTTATCTGCAGCGGGGCCTGGTCTATCTGGATATTTTGGAAAAGACCGGTGCCAGCAGTGCAACCATCAGCCGGGTTCGCCGCGCCATGCTGGACGGCGGAGCGGGCGGCGTGATGCGTGATGTCATTCTCCGCGAGAAATTGGCGGAAGGCGAGGAGTGATTCGAATGAAGCAGCTGATGTTGGGCAACGCTGCGGTTGCCCGTGGTCTGTATGAAGCGGGCTGCAGCGTCGTTTCCAGTTATCCCGGCACGCCCAGTACCGAGATTACCGAAGAAGCTGCCAAATACGACGAAATCTACTGCGAATGGGCTCCGAATGAAAAAGTGGCTATGGAGGTGGCTTATGGCGCCGCTTTGGCTGGCAAGCGTTCTTTCTGTGCTATGAAGCATGTGGGCATGAACGTGGCCGCCGACCCCATGTTCACCATGTCTTATACAGGAAGTACTGCTGGTATTGTCATCGGCGTAGCTGATGATCCGGGTATGCACTCCTCGCAGAATGAGCAGGACTCCCGTCATTATGCCATTGCCGCCAAGCTGCCTATGCTGGAGCCTTCCGACTCCGCCGAGGCGCTGGCGTTTACCAAGCTGGCCTATGAGTTATCCGAGCAGTTCGATACCCCGGTCATTGTCAAAATGTGTACCCGCGTAGCTCATTCCCAGTCTGTGGTGGAGACCGGCGAGCGCGTGGAGCCTAAAACTGTGACCTATGTGAAAAACATCAACAAATACGTCATGATGCCTGCTCAGGCAAAACAGCGTCATCTGGTGGTGGAGGAGCGAACCCGCAAGCTGATCGAGTGGGCCGAAAGCGCTCCGATCAACCGTGTAGAGATGGGGAGCACTGCTGTGGGTGTTATCACCTCCTCGACCTCCTATCAGTATGTGAAGGAAGTGTTCGGTGACTCTGCTTCGGTTCTGAAACTGGGTATGATCAACCCCATGCCGGTGCAGTTGATTCGTGACTTCGCCGCCAAGGTAGACAAGCTGCTGGTGGTGGAAGAGTTGGACCCCATTATTGAAGATCACTGCCGCAAGCTGGGCCTTGAAGTGATCGGAAAAGATGTTTTGCCCATGGAAGGCGAATTCTCCCAGAATTTGATCGCTCAGCGCCTGGACAGGGAAGTGCATGCCGGGCAGGTGCTGGATGAGCCGATTCCGCCTCGTCCTCCGGTTATGTGCGCCGGTTGTCCCCACCGCGGTCTGTTCTACACGCTGAACAAGAACCGCTGCACGGTCCTGGGCGACATTGGCTGTTACACTTTGGGCGCAGTGGCTCCGCTGTCTGCGATGGAAGCGAACCTGTGCATGGGCGCATCCATCTCATCCCTCCATGGCTTTAACAAAGCGCTGGGCGAAGCGGCGGAGAAAAAGACGGTTGCCGTGATCGGTGACTCCACTTTCATGCATTCCGGTATGACCGGCCTGGCCAATATTGCGTATAACCAGTCCAACTCTACCGTGATTATTTTGGATAATTCCATCACAGGCATGACCGGCCATCAGCAGAATCCCACCACCGGTTACAATATCAAGGGAGATCCTGCCGGAAAGATCGATCTGGAGGCGCTGTGCCGTGCCATTGGAATTCAGCGTGTGCGTGTGGTTGACCCTTATAATCTGAAGGAATGTGATCAGGCGCTGAAAGAAGAGTTGGCTGCAGAGGAATCTTCTGTTATCATTTCCCGCCGTCCCTGTGCGTTGCTGAAATATGTAAAGCATAAGGCCCCGCTGGTTGTGGATACCGAAAAGTGCCGCGGCTGCAAGGCCTGTATGCGTATCGGCTGTCCGGCTATTTCCATGCGTGACAGCAAGGCCGTGGTGGATGCTACTCAGTGCGTAGGCTGCGGTGTCTGTGAGCAGCTGTGTGCATTCGGCGCACTGCAGAGCAAGGAGGGGTGAGTATGCAGACCAAGAATGTAATGATCGTCGGTGTCGGCGGACAGGGCAGTCTGCTGGCCAGCAAGCTGCTGGGACATCTGCTGCTGACCCAGGGGTACGATGTAAAGGTATCTGAGGTTCACGGTATGAGCCAGCGCGGTGGCAGTGTGGTTACCTACGTGCGTTATGGTGATAAAGTTGCTTCCCCCATTATCGATCAGGGCGAGGCCGATTATATTATTTCGTTTGAGTTGTTGGAGGCTGCGCGCTGGCTGTCCTATCTGAAACCCGACGGTCAGATTGTTACCAACACCCAGCAGATTGACCCCATGCCGGTTATCACCGGTGCGGCACAGTATCCTGAAAATCTGGTGGAAAAGATGAAGGCCACCGGAGCCAGGGTGGACGCCTTGGACTGCCTGTCTCTGGCCGAGCAGGCCGGCAGCAGCAAGGCGGTCAACATTGTTCTGATGGGTCGTTTGTCCAAGTATTTTGATTTTTCGGAAGATGTCTGGCAGGAGGCTATCGAGGCCTGTGTGCCCGCGAAATTTCTGGAGTTGAATAAAAAGGCGTTTGAACTGGGCAAGAATACATAATTGGTCTGATCTGATTTTGCATATTAAGCAAGTTTCTTAGAGGCAAAGGGTCGCACCGGGTGGTGTGGCCCTTTGCTTTCTATAAAGCAAAAATACGGCGGCGCAGCTATTGCTGCGTCGCCGTATTTTTGATGGGGTATATAGCTTGTAAAGCTTTTGTCCATTACAGGTTGAAGTACTTGTCGAACTCGGCGGGGTGGGGGATCTTGGAGATCTCGCTGCACTCCTTGCGCTTGTTTTCGATGAACTGCATCAGCAGCTCCCCGGGGAAAACCCCGCCGGCGGTCAGATAATCGTGATCGGCTTCCAGTGCGTCCAGAGCATCCTCCAGACGGGTGGGCAGCTGAGTCAGTTTGGCCTTCTCCTCGTCGGACAAGTGATACAGGTTCATGTCGTAGGGGCCCCAGCCGTTGGCGTGAGGATCGATCTGGTTCTTGATACCGTCCAGACCGGCCATCAGGATGGCGGCATAGCAGAAGTAGGGGTTGCAGGTGGCGTCGGGGTTGCGCAGCTCAAAGCGACGCTCGTTGGGGGTCTTGGCGTAAGCGGGGATACGGATGACGGCGGAGCGATTGGAGGTGGCGTAACCTACGGTAACGGGAGCCTCAAAGCCGGGAACCAGACGCTTGAAGGAGTTGGTGCTCGGATTGGTGATGGCGCACAGGGAAGCGATGTGCTTGAGCAGGCCGCCCATGAACCAGTGGGCTTCCTTGCTCAGATGGGAATAGCCATCGTCGTCGGAGAAGACGGGCTGGCCGTCCTTCATCAGCAGCATGTGGACGTGCATACCGTTTCCGGCCTCGCCGTAAACCGGCTTGGGCATCATGGTGGCGGCCAGACCGTGCTTGAGGGCGGTGTTGCGGATGATATACTTGATCATCATGGTGGCATCGGCCATGGTGGACATCTTGCCCAGCTTGGGTTCAATCTCAAACTGACCGGCTGCGCCCACTTCGGGGTGATGATACTTGATGGGGATACCGGCTTCTTCCATCAGCAGGCACATCTCGCTGCGGCACTCGTAAGTGGTGTCGAAGGGCTTGGCCATGTGATAGTTTTTCTGGTGAGGAACTACGCAGCCCTGACCCTGAACATCGCTGTTCCAGTAGGCCTGCTCGGTATCCAGAGAAACGCCGATGTGGTTGGGCTGAACGCTCCAGCCTACCTGATCGAACAGGTGGAACTCGAACTCGGGCAGGATGATCATGGTGTCTGCGATACCGCAGTCCTTCATGTACTGCTCGGCAGCCAGAGTGATGTTGCGGGGGTACTGTGCCAGAGGACGGTTTTCGGGATAATCGATGACCATGGCGTTGCCGCTGATGGACAGGGTGGGAACATCGCAGAAGGGATCAACTACTGCGGTGGTCACATCGGGAATGAAGACCATGTCGCTTTTTTCCACCACTGCGTAACCGTAGTTGGAGGCATCAAAGCCAATGCCTTCTTTCAAGGTGGTTTCGGTGAACTGGGCGGCGGGAATGGTGACATGGCGGAACTGGCCGTTGATATCGACAATTTTGAAGTCGACCATCTTGATGTCCTGTTCCTTGATCAGAGCAAACAGTTCCTGCGCAGTGTTGATCATGGGCGATAACCTCCAAATTTTAGTTTAAAACTTCTTAACTATAATAATCCAATGCACTCAAAAATGCAATGACTTTTTAAAAGCTGAACGTAAAAGGTTCAAGGAAAATTCATAGTTTTTCGTGTCGCCTTCTCTTGCCATTTTTGGCGGAATACAGTATAATTACTTAATTAAAGGATATTCGGTTTGGATCCAGACCAAAAGAGAGGATGGTGAGACAGTGGAACTGATGCTTCAGGCTTTGGGTACAGCGCAGAGTTATATCAAGACCATGAATGTCTCCGACTTCGTGGACATCGCGATCATGTCGTATGTGATTTATCGTGTTCTGCTGTTCATTCGCCGCAGCCGTTCCGGTCAGGTGGCAAAGGCGATCGTGATTATTTTTGCTGCGTTGGGTATTGCAACTATCTTCCATTTGAACATTATCAGTTTCCTGCTCAGCCGTGCAGTGGAGCTGGGATTGATCGCCATCATTATTATCTTCCAGCCGGAGATGCGCCGTCTCCTCGAAAAGGTAGGCAGCGGACGTATTACCGGTGTCTTTTCCAAGGAAGAAGCTCCCGAAGAGATGGAAAACGCGATTATGCAGACGGTGGCAGCCTATACCGCCTTTTCCAAGGATAAGGTGGGCGCGCTGATCGTGTTTGAGCGTAAGACCCTGTTGGACGACATTCTGAAAAGCGGTACCCGGATCGACGCAACGGCATCTTCGGAACTGCTGAAGAACCTGTTCTGGAACAAGGCTCCCATGCACGACGGTGCCGTGATCGTTCGAAACGGCCGCGTGGAAAGCGCCGGCTGTATGCTCCCTCTGTCCGGCAATGTGAACCTGTCCCGAGATTTGGGTATGCGCCATAGAGCCGGTATCGGCATGAGCGAAAACTCAGACGCTGTGGTGGCCATCGTTTCGGAGGAAACCGGCTCCATCTCGGTTGCCGTGGGCGGTATGCTCAAGCGCCATCTGGCCCCCGAAACGCTGGAACGCCTTCTGCGCAAGGAACTGCTGCCGGAAGAAACAGCAAAAAATACGCCGGGCGATGTGATCAACGGACTTGGCAGCCTGCTGAAAATCAAGAAAAAAGGAGAAAAGGCAGATGGGCAAAAAGATTCTTGACAGCAAGCTGCTGTACGCCCTTTTGGCCATTGCGCTTTCGATCGCCCTTTGGTTCTATGTGGCAGCGGTGGAAAACAACACGGACGATATAACCATCAAAGGAGTTCCCATCACCTTTGTCAATGAAGAAGTTCTGGAAGAACGTGGGATGATCATCTCCGACGGTCATAATCAGGAGGCAACGCTGAAACTGACCGGTCCGATGATCGAACTGGCGAAACTGGATCAGGAAAAGGAAAAGATCAAACTGACCATCGATGTCAGTAAAATCACCTCTCCGGGCGAGCAAACCATGGCATTTGATCTGGATCTGCCTTCTGCTTACGATTCCAGCGTGACAATTCAGGACTGGAATCCCCGCAACATCACGTTTACGGTTTCCCGCCATATCAAGAAATCGATTGAGGTGCAGGGAAAGTTTACCGGAAAGCTGGCAGAGGATTACATGCGTGACGACTTTGTCATCAGCCCCGGAAAGATCGAAATTTCCGGAATTGAAAGCGAAGTTAACCGTGTTTCTCACGCGCTTGTTACGGTGGGCGGCGAGGAGGAGTTTGATACCACGTTCCGCGGGGAAATGGGATTTGAACTGATCGACTTCCAGGGCAATGTTCTGTCCGATGTGGATATTTCCTGCCCCGTCGAGACCGTGTCTGTGACTCTTCCGGTCATCAAGACGGCTGACGTGCCTCTGGCAGTCAAGTGGATCACCGGCGGCGGTGTTACCGACGTGAAGAAATACGTGGAGTACACCATCAGTCCCGCTACGATCACGGTTTCCGGCGCGGAAGAAGATCTGGAGCCGTTGAAGGAGATCCTTCTGGGAGAGATCAATCTATCCTCTGTGATCGGAAGACAGACCTTTGAATTTGATATTCCCCTGAATTCTGAGCTGAACAACCTGAGCGGAACGACCAAGGCAACGGTTGAGGTGAGAATTTACGGCCTGTCCAACAAGGTCATGGAAGTGGATAACATTCAACTGGAAAACGTTCCGGATGGATTTGCCGCGGAGTCGGTGACCAAGACCCTGCAGGTGCTGGTACGCGGCCCGGCAGAAGAATTGGATCTGATCCTGCCCTTCCATCTGCGTGTGGTGGCCGATCTGAGTAAGGTCGATGCAGCCGTCGGACGCTATACCGTTCCGGTCAAAGTGTATCTGGACGGTACCAGCGATGTGGGCGTGGTCAATAGTGAATATAAAATCGTTGTGGACATTCTTGAAGCGTCGGCCGAACAGAACGTGGAGGAGTAAGATAATGCAGCGCACCACGGTACACGGCCCTTTGGGTGCCGATCCGATGGATTGTGTCCGGATTGTGGAGGTTCTGAAGTCTTGTTCGGATATGTAAGGCCATTGACGGCTGAATTGAAAGTCCGTGAATTGGAGGACTATAAGGCGGTATACTGCGGATTATGCCGCACCATGGGAAAGCGGCATGGATTCCTGGCGCGGTTTACCCTCAATTACGACTTTGCTTTTCTGGTTATGGTACTTGCACAGGAAACGGAACCCGGTGAGGCAAAGGAGTGCCGGTGTCCGGCCCATCCCTTCCGGAAACGAAAGATGTGTCTGCAGATGCCGGCGCTGGATGTAGCAGCCGACGAAAGTATGATCCTCAGCTACCACAAGCTGCGGGATGATGTAACTGACAACGGATTCTTCCGGGGCCTTCCGGCACGGATGGCAGCATTTGTCCTGAAACCGGCCTATCGGAGAGCAGCGGCAGCCCAGCCGGAATTTGACCGAAAAGTTGCGTCGTGTTTGAAAGAATTGCGCATACTGGAGCAGGAACGAAGTCCTTCACTGGACCGCCCGGCGGATACCTTTGCCCGTATTTTGCAGGCGGCTGCGCCGTTGACGGGAAATGAAAGCCGTGACCGGGCGCTGAGCCAGCTGCTCTATCATGTGGGGCGTTGGATCTATCTGATCGACGCATGGGATGATCTGGAGGATGATATCCGCTCCGGAAGTTACAATCCCGTTTTGGAACGCTATGAACACTGTCCCAAAGAGTATGAGCAGGATGTGCGCATCACGCTGCTCCATTCAAGAAATCTGGCCATCTCTGCATACGGTTTGCTGCAGTCGGCGAGATGGGACGGAATTCTTTCCAATGTTCTGTATCTTGGCCTGAACGCGGTTGAAAATGCCGTTTTTGCAGGACAATGGAAAAAGAATCGAAAGAATATAGGAGAATGAATCGATGAACGACCCCTATCAGGTATTGGGTGTAAAGCCTGACGCCAGTGATGACGAAATCAAAAAGGCCTACCGGGACTTGGCACGCAAGTACCACCCCGACAACTATCAGAACAATCCTCTGGCCGATCTGGCGGAGGAAAAGATGAAGGAAGTCAACGAGGCCTATGACGCGATCACCAAGCTGCGCAGCGGCGGTGGCGGCGGATATTCCTCCGGCGGCGGGTATCAAAGCGCATACCAGCAAAGCCAGAGCAGCGACCCCACCTTTGCCCGTGTGCGTACCCTGATCAACGGCAACAATCTGGATCAGGCTGAGCAGCTGCTGCGGGGAATCAACACCCGCACGGCCGAATGGTACTTCCTGGCCGGCAGTGTGGCATACCGCCGCGGCTGGCTGGATGAGGCAAAGCAGAATTATCAGATCGCCGTCAACATGGAGCCCAACAACATGGAATACCGTCAGGCATTCAGCATGATGCAGCAGGGCGGTTACGCCTATCGTCCGGCCGGGTACGGCAGCGGCGGAATGGATGCCATGGACTGCTGTACCACCATGATGTGTCTGAACTGTCTGTGCGGAGGCTGCGGAAACTGAGATCATGAGACATCAAAGTTTTTCCCGAAGTGCATCCCGCGTTGCCACAGGCGG
>JAZOBG010000179.1:0-3906 GCA_045595865.1 Oscillospiraceae bacterium | reverse complement strand
CTTCCAGTTGAAGGACTGCATGATCTGAACCACGGTGTTGCACACCAGAATGATGGTGCCGGCCTTGACAATGTAGGCCCAACCGCGGGAGCACATGGACAGGAAGGCGCGCTTGATGCTGGGGCCCTTGTAGTCGGGCAGTTCAATGATAAAGAAGGACTTGCGGGCCTTGTGGCCGGTGATCTTGTTGACCAGCAGAGCGCCCAGGAAAATCAGCACGATGCCGCAGACATACATCAGCCAGCTGACCCAACCAGCGCCGCCGAAGAAAGCACCTGCGAACAGAGCAATGACGGGGATCTTGGCGCCGCAGGGCATAAAGGGAGTCAGCATGGCGGTGGCACGGCGCTCACGCTCGTTGCGGATAGTACGGGAGGCCATGACGCCGGGGATGGCACAGCCGATGCCGATAACGAAAGGAATGACCGACTTGCCGGACAGCCCGACCTTCTTGAAGATGGGGTCCAGAACGACGGACACGCGGGCCATGTAGCCACAGTCCTCCAGCAGGGCGATCAGGAAGTACATGACCATGACCAGAGGCAGGAAGCCAACAACGGCACCTACACCGCCGATAATGCCATCGGCCAACAACGCGGCAACAAAGGGATGCGCATTCTCCAACAGACCGGCGACCCAGCCCTGGAATGCTTCGATCCAGCCCACCAGCAGGTCGGCGATCCAGGGGCCGACCCAAGCCTGGGAGACCTGGAACACCAGTAACATGACTGCGGCGAAAATCACGATGCCGGCCACGGGGTTGGTCAGAACGGCGTCGATCTTGTCGTTGATGTTCTTATCCTTGGTAAGGACCTTGCGCTCCTCGACCTCGGCAACGATCTTGTTGACAAAGTCAAAGCGCTTGCGATCAGCTTCAACCACGGCGGCCTTGCTGGTCAGGTCCACATCACCCTGGGTATAGGGAGCCTTCTGGCCCTTGCCATTCAGGGAAACTGCGGTGCTGATGACCTGATCCAGACCGTTATGGGTACCGGCAGTAGAAACCGTCTCCACCACAGGGCAGCCCAACTTGGCGCTCAGGGCGGCAGAGTCGATCTTGGTCTGTTTCTTGGCGTTGACGTCGCTCTTATTCAAAGCAACCACCACAGGAATGCCCAGCTCCAGCAGCTGAGTGGTGAAAAACAGACTGCGGCTCAGGTTGGTGGCATCCACAATATTGACGATGACGTCGGGACGCTCACCCTTAACATAGTTGCTGGTAATGCTCTCTTCAGACGTGAAGGGAGACATGGAGTAGGCGCCGGGCAGGTCCACAGCGATCAGCCCGTCCACGCTTCCGCAGTATGCTTTCTTGATGGGGCTTTCCTTTTTGTCCACGGTAACACCGGCCCAGTTACCAACGCGCTCGTTACGTCCGGTCAGCGCGTTGTACATGGTGGTCTTACCGCTGTTGGGGTTGCCGGTAAGAGCAATTCTCATGATGGTTCTCTCCTTTATTCAAACTTTATACATTTCACACAAATCCACAGTTAGGTTGAACTAACTGCTTTTCAAAAAAATCCGGGGTTCGGGTTAGTATTCACTAACTTCTCCCCCGAAAAAAACAAACGGTCCGGACAAGCCGGCGTTTGTATTTTTCAAATCAGGATGGCCTGGGCCAACTGCTTGTCAAAGGTATAGCGGGCATCCTTGATAGACACCACGCAGCTGCTCTTCTTGCGGGAGACCATGGTAATGGGCTCACCGCTGTAGCAACCCAACGAGAACAGGAACGCATCCATGTCCTCATCGTCGGTCAGGATGGAGCGGATGATGTATTCAATTCCTTCCTGCGCTTCGAACAGAGTCATGGGTACGCCTTCTTTCCAAATTCAGGGTTAGTCGTATCTAACCCCGAACAATATACCACCGCCGGAAAGATTTGTCAACACCTTTTCGGAAAAAACCGCCGCGAATCCAATCGGTTCGCGGCGGCAGACTGTACAATGTAAAAATTAACCTTTGAAGTATACCGCTCCGGCCTGAACGGTTTTTCCGCTGCCGGCGAGCAGTTCCGAAACCGTTACCAACTGGTATCCCTCTGCAATCAGGGCGGGAATCGCGCGTTCCATGGCCTCAACTGTAGTCTTATGCAAATCGTGACAAAGAATGATTGCACCATCCTTCGCCTGATCCATGATCGTGTTGTACACGGTGTCGGCATCTTTGTACTTCCAGTCCAGCGTATCCACCGACCAGTTGATCATGGCAATCCCCAACTGGGCCGTGACTTCCTTCACCAGATCGTTATACGAACCATAGGGAGGCCGCATGGTGGTCGGATCCACCCCTGTTACATCGTAAATCTTTGCACGGGTACTCATGATTTGGTCGGTCAGGTCTTCCCTGCTGAGTTTGGTCAACTGACGGTGGTTCCAGCTGTGACCGCCGATTTCATGCCCCTCCGCCGCCATGCGCCGCAGGGCGTTGGGCCGGTTATCGATCATATTGCCCACCACATAAAATGTTCCCTTTCCGCCATGGGCGGCAAAGGCATCCAACAGGCGCTCGGTATGGGCGCTGGGGCCATCGTCAAAGGTCAGCGCCAGCATGGGTTTGTCAGGGTCAATGTCGGTAGACGGGGTTACCTGCACCGGCGGCTGGGTCGGCAAAGCCGGTGTGGGCTCCGGGGTCACTTCCACCGGCGGTTCCGGTGTCGGGGTGGGTTGGGCAATACCGCCCGGCATGGCAAAAATCCCATCCAACTCCCCGTAGGGGTACAGCAACGTCACGGTACCCTCCGACATGGGCAGATACTCCCCCCGAACCAATGTGATCTCCAGTCCGTCCGGCGTCAGGAGCCAATGGTTCAGCAAATTTTCATCCACCTGGGATGCATCCACCCCAGCCTGCTCCACGACCATCTTCCGCAGAGTCTCCTCCCCACCGGGCAGAAGAACGTCGGTCAACCCAAGGAGCCCTCCGGTTTCCAAATCGGCGTTGAACGAGGCCGAAACGTCGACAGGATGTGCCAGATAGGGGCGGTCATACACGCCAGACAGCTTCACACCTGCTATCTTCCCCTGTACCAGATAGCTGCAGTATTCCACCGTCAATTCAGCCGCATCGCCATCTGCACTGCTGCCATTCGATTCCGCCTGATAATACTCCATGGTATCCAAAGCCCACTGCTCAATTTCCTGATCCAGCTGTGTCAGACCACCCACCGGATACAGAATGCGCACCATCAGATCCTTTTCCATCAGGATCAAACTGGCACTTTCTCCGTAATCACGAATGGGGGTCTCCATAATATTCGGTTTCGACAAAAACTCCTTCAGCAGCGGATCCATCGGTTCCTGCTCAGACGGAATTTGCTCCGCCGGTGGAGTAACCTCGGGTACAGAAGGACTTTCGGCCTGCTGTGGTGACTGTACAGGGGGAGATTCCTGCAACGGCCCGTTTGCCTGGCCGCAGCCGGAACAGAACAGAAAAACCGTCAAGGCCAAACACAGAATTCGACGTTTCATGGTGTACACCTCCCTGAAAAATTTTTGAAATTTCGACTTCTTTCTTTATTATATCCCTTCAAATTGAATTTGCAATGTTCTAAAAAAGAAAATTATTACCGTTTTACCTAAAAAAAAGACGGTTGAATGCGGTAAAATTTTTATGCAGATTCTGCCGATGAAAATAGTGGTATACAAATTGTAATCCACTACAGGTTGAACGGCTTTCCCCTTGACGCGGCAAGGAAAAAAGAGTATAATCTAACAACACGCTGGTATGCCTCAGCTGGTAGAGCATCTCACTCCTAATGAGAAGGTCGCCGGTTCGAATCCGGCTACCAGCTCCACGCCGTCGCGAACGTTCTATGTTCGTGACGGCGTCTTCTTTTTGGACATTGCAAATTCAATTTGAAGGGATATAATAAAGAAAAAAGTCGAAATTTCAGAAATTATTCAG
>JAZOBG010000178.1:0-14401 GCA_045595865.1 Oscillospiraceae bacterium | reverse complement strand
TCAGAGTCTTGAACTTCTCCACCAGAGCGGCGGTGGCCTCCTCGCCCAGGTCGGGCTTCAGGATGATGACGGCCTCGTAGTTAGCATTGATCTTTGCCATTGTTCTTTGCACCTCCTTATGGACATATGGCCCTCGGTCTTTGCCGAAGGCAAGGATGATGCCTGCCCACAGGACAGGCCATATAATTTTATCAGAATATTTCCATTTGTCAAGGGGTTGATTTTCTTTATTATAAAGAAAAATGCTGTCCCGCGCCGGGGCGCGAAACTCCCCAACATGAGAAAATTTCTTTGTTGCAAATCCCCCGCTTACGGGTCTTATAAAATGAGAACTATGGAACACAAGGTGGTGCAGTACACATGAAGGAACAAACCCCGGCGGCAGAGAAGGCCCGGCCCGTCGAACCCAGACACACCGTATGGTTCAGCATGCAGGACCGCATCGCCTCCTTTCACGAGGTGGAGAATTATACCTCCCAGTCGTTTCTCTCCCATGAGACCTTTCTCAATTTCCTGCGCGGTCTGCAGGAGAGCGGCTACCGGTTTCAATAAAAGGGAATTTCTACTTATGCTGTGCAAAGAAATATGGTAAGGTATGTTCAGTACCAAAAAACAAAAAAGGAGCAAGGGAATGTCTGCGTCTGCGAACAAAGAGACGGACAGCCGGCAATTTCTGGAGGGCCTGTACCAAAACTACCATCGGCTGATGTATCAGACCGCCTGCAAATGGCTGGAGACCGCCGCCGACCGAGAGGACGTGGTACAGGAGGCGCTGGTCAAGCTGATCGAAAAGGAAGAGCTGCTGCGCACCCTGAAGAAGGAAAGCCTGGTCTGCTATATCGTCCATACCGTGCGAAACACCGCCTTCAAGCATCTGAATAAACGAAAAAACACCGACGCCCTGCTGACCGAACTGGAGGAGGACGGACCCGCCGGGGAGCCCCCGGTGGACGACCGGCTGCTGCGGGAAGAACAGTTCCGCCACCTGCGGCAGGCGTGGTCCGCTCTGCCCGAGCGGGAAAAGCTTTTGCTGGAGGGCCGATACCTCTTTGGCGAGAGCGATGAAGAACTGGCTCAGGCCCTCGGCTGCAAGCCAGGCAGCGTCCGCATGGCGCTGACCCGGGCCAGACGAGAACTGCTGAAACAGCTTGAGGAGGTGGAGCGATGAACCGCGAAGAATTGCGCGCCCAGTACGAGGACGCTCTGTTTGCTCTGCTGATGGACGAGATCGCCGAGCAGGAGGGGCAGGAACTGCTGGCCGAAGCCGAGCGGCTGAACGAGGATCCGGACGCCGCCATTCCCGAAGAACTGGACGCAAAATGCCGGGCCGCGATGGACTGCACCCTGCGTAAACGGCGCAGCAAAGCCGCCGGGCGGAAAACCGTGCGGGTGCTGAAGTATGTCCTGATCGCCGCCGCCCTTGCCGTCGCCCTGTTCAGCGTGGCTTACGCGGCCATTGAGCCGTTCCGCGTCGGCGTGCTGAATCTGCTGCTGACGGTGGAAGAGCATGCCACCAGCCTGACTTTGGTGCCGGAAAGCGAAAAAGCACCGGATGCTCCCAGTGGCTCTGTTCTTTATTATTACGGTATTCCGGAAATTCCAATCGACTATAACATGGATGCACAAACCGAGATCAAAGAAGCCCGGTTTTATTCCTTTCAAAACGCAACCGGTGAATTGATCCAACTGACCTATCTGGCCGGGAATACCGGAACCAATATGAACATCGACACCGAAAACGCCCAGTCAGTAACCGACGTGAATGTAAACGGCTATAAGGGTATCTGCGTGGAAAAGGACGGAACCGTACAGATCGCCTGGGCCGACACTGACCGTCAGGTTTTTATGACCTTTTATGCTACCGCACTGGACACCAAAACGGCGATGGAGATGGCCCAGTCCATGAAATACAACGGTTCCCTCGCTCCCATCGTTTACAGTTACAACGTTCCGCAGGCTCCCTCTCATTACAAACTTAATTTTACCATTTCCGAACCCAACCATCGCTTTTACCACTACACAGACGAAAACGGCTATCTTCTTCAATTTAATATTCAGCAGGGTGACACCGGAACAAGAATGTCGGTGGATACCGAAAATGCCCAAGTTGTTTCTAATGTGATCATCAACGGGTACGAGGGTCTTTATGTAGAAAAGGACGAATATATACAGGTCGCATGGGCAGACACCGACCATCAGGTATTTTTGTTTGTACACGGCGATAATCTCACCAAAGATACCGCTATGGAACTGGCCCAGTCCATGAGGTATTCCGCCACCGCACCCACAAATTCGATCATTTACAGCTACGCCACTCCTGCGATTCCGAATGGGTACAACGTCAACTTTATTTCAGAGGTGAACTACGACCGATTCTTTTCCTACGTCAACCAAGCCGGTGACATCATTCAGGTGGACTACGTCAAAGGCAACAGTGGAACCAACATGAGCATCGACACCGAAGGGGCTCAATCGGTGGTCGATGTCAAAGTCAACGGCTACGAGGGCGTCTGCGCGGAAAAGGACGGCACCGTGCAAGTCGCCTGGGTGGATACCGACCGTCAGGTCTTCATGACGGTCTTCGCCACCGCGCTGGACACCGACACCGTGCTGGAAATGGCCGCCGCCATGAAATACGCCACCCCCTGACGGCATCTGCACTGACCCACATCACAACAACGAAATTCCCTGACACGAGAAACTTCTCGCTGTCAGGGAGTTTCTTTTTTCCCCGCTTTACAAATCGACATTGAAATGTTAAGATTTTGTTTGACTGGTTTCCACACCCGGTCCAAGCACGGCTTCGCCGTGTTCGTTCGGTGGTTTTCTTATGTGACCACCGTTCTCTAAATACGAAAATGGAGTTGTTTCCTATGCGCAAATTTACCACCCGCGACCTGACCCTGGCCGCCATCGTGGCGGCACTCTACGCCGCATTGACCCTGCTGTTTCCTGGCCAGTCCTACGGCTACACCCAGCTTCGCGTTTCCGAGGCCCTGACGGTTCTGCCTTTCCTGTTCCCTGCCGCCGCGCCCGGACTGGCGGTGGGCTGTCTGATTGCCAATCTGCTGTCTCCCTATGGCCCAATCGACATGGTCTGCGGCACTGCCGCCACCGCCATCGCCGCTTTCCTGACCACGAAAATGCCCAGCAAATGGTTGGCTCCCCTGCCCCCTGTGCTGAGCAACGGCATTATCGTAGGTGGTATGCTGGCCTGGTATGAGGCCGGCTTCGGCCCCAATTTCTGGCCCATGTTCGCCGTTTCCGGCCCCGGTGTGGCTCTGGGCGAGATCATCACCTGTTATATTCTGGGTCTGCTTCTTCTGAACTTTCTTCCCAGGATCAAATATTTCGACCGTCTGCGCACACGAAAGTAAATTCTCAACAAGGCAGGTAGTACTCATGTCCTGTTCATTCATGCGAAAAAATTACATACTTCGCTTTGTGGGACGTACCCTTGTACTGCTTGCCGCCATCGCGGTTTACATCCTGCATCCGCAGTCCTTTTCTGTTCTGGAGGGAATGAATTTCTTCCGTGAGTTCTCCATTCTCCACCTGCTCTGGGCACTTCTGATTCTGGACATGGTACTGCAGATGATCCCCTCCCGCCGTCTGATCGCGATGGGCTCTCAAAAGCAGTTCAAAAAGCATTTTCAGCCTGCGGCCCGCACCCCCGACAAGGAGGCCATGCGCGGCTTCATCAAAAGCAGCAATCGCAGCGCCGGTGTGATTTTGATTATTTGGATCGCTTTGGTCCTGATTCTGGGCGGGCTGTACCTGCTGGGCATTCTGGACCGGGGAATCATGGTGTTGATCTCCACCGCCTTCTATGTCTGCGATCTGATCTGCGTGCTGTTCTGGTGTCCCTTCCGGGTCATTTTCATGAAAAACCGCTGCTGCACCACCTGCCGCATCTTTAATTGGGATCACCTGATGATGTTTGTCCACCTTTTGTTCGTTCCCGGCTTTTTTACCCAGTCCCTCGGCATTGCCTCGGTGGTCATCTTCGTGGTGTGGGAAGTAACCTTTCACCGCCATCCCGAGCGGTTCTGGGACCGGTCCAACCGCGCTTTACGCTGCATTTCCTGCACCGACCATCTGTGCAACCGGCGCCTGAGCATTCCCGAAAAGGAGAAATAGTGTGAAAACCACACTATATTTGATTACAGCCCATCGCCTCGCCCTTTGGGACAACCGGCGACGATGGCCCATGGTAGAATTTCCTGTCTATTTGTGCCGCATACAGCGGCGGAATGGGTGATTCATATATGGCTTCCCTTCTGCTTGCCCTGATCTACCTGGCCTTCATCAGCCTGGGTCTTCCGGACTCCCTGCTTGGCTCGGCCTGGCCGGTCATGCAGGGTGAACTGGCCGTCCCTCTGTCTTTCGCCGGCGTGATCACCATGATCATCGCCGGCGGTACCATTGTGTCCAGCCTGTTTGCCGTGCGGGTCATCCGTAAACTGGGTACCGGCCGTGTAACCGCCCTGAGTGTGGCGCTGACCGCTATCGCCTTGCTCGGGTTCTCCCTGTCCCATTCGGCCCTCACTCTCTGCCTTTGGGCCATCCCCTACGGTCTGGGTGCCGGTGCGGTGGACTCCGCTTTGAACAATTATGCCGCCGTCCATTTCTCATCCCGGCACATGAGCTGGCTTCACGCTTTCTGGGGCGTAGGTGTCACCATCAGTCCCAACATCATGAGCTTCTGTCTGGCTCGAAATCTGGGCTGGAGCATGGGTTACCGCAGCGTTGCCCTGCTGCAGATCGTGCTGACCGTCGTTCTGTTTCTGTCTCTTCCCCTTTGGAAAGAATGCGGCCCCACCGCCGGCTCCACACCTCCCAAAGCGCTGAGCCTTCCGCAGGCTTTGAAAATCCCCGGAGTTCCCTTCGTCCTGTTGGCTTTTTTCGGATTCTGTGCGTTGGAGTGCACCGCCGGGCTTTGGGCCAGCAGCTATCTGGTAGAATTCCGTCAGGTGGATGTGGAAACTGCCGCCCGTTTTGCCGCCCTGTTTTACCTGGGCGAAACCGCAGGCCGCTTTCTGAACGGTCTGGTGGCCGACCGGTTTGGTGATGTAAAAATGATCCGCACAGGTGTTCTGACCATGATTTTCGGCGTAATTCTGGTCGGTTTGCCCCTGAACACCGATTTTCCCGCCCTCATTGGTCTTGTGGTGGTCGGACTTGGCGCTGCACCGGTATACCCCTGCATCATCCACTCCACCCCCATCCGTTTTGGAACGGAAAATTCTCAGGCCCTTATCGGTATCCAGATGGCCTGCGCTTATGTGGGCAGTACCTTTATGCCGCCCCTGTTCGGTCTGTTGGCCCAATGCGTCGATATTGGCCTGTATCCCCTGTACCTGGGACTGTTCGCCCTGCTGATGTTAATGATGACCGAACTACTGAACAAAACCGCCAAAATACAAAATGAGTCCTGACACCGTGAGTCAGGACTCATTTTCGTTGTTCACTTATTCGGCCAGATCGACCTTTTGGGCATACTCTTTGATTTTTTCAAACGTCTCGGCGCTCAAATCGTGCTCCACTTTGCAGGCATCCGCAGCAGCCACCTCAGGGTCTACACCCAAATGCACAAAAAAGTTGGTCAACAGACGGTGGCGCTCATAAATGCGCTGGGCGATCTTTTCCCCCTCAGGCAGAAGCACAATGGAACCGTCAGCCTCCATTTGAATGTAACCGCTTTCCCGAAGCTTTTTCATGGCCACACTGACACTGGGCTTGGTGTAATTCAATTCGTTGGCAATGTCAATGGACCGCACGTTTCCCTGCCGGGTTCTCAGGCTGAGTATGGCTTCCAGATAATCTTCCGCAGAAGCGTGGACCGTCATGCCGTCGCCCTCCTTCATCAGGTTAAAATCCTTTAATAGTATGGTACCATAAGAACTGCCGTTTGGCAAGAGACTCTTGCTGCAAATCAACCGTCACTGAGCACAAAGTGATAGAACCGAAGCACTTCATACCAGTCGTCGCTTTCAAAGCAGACGCTCTTACCGTCCTTCAGGGTGGCTCCGGGGTAGAAAGACTTGGAGTAGGCGATCTTATGCTCACGGAAACGGATCTCGGTCTCAAAATAGGGGGGCAATTCCACCTGACACTGATCCGCCTTTTTCACAGCCTCGACCGCTGCGGCACGGATGCGCTCCACCGCCTCGTCGGGATGCAGGGAAAACACACCGCCGCCGATGCCCTGATTCACAGGGACCGTGGTAATGGCAGGGATCATCTGCTTGGCAAAATCACACAGCTCCTTGTCGCCGGTCAGCAAAGCCACGGGCACCTTGTAATAACCGGCGGTGTAGGCGTTGATCAGAAATTCACTGGCACGCACGCCATTGATCAGCACATACTCGTTGCGCAGATTCATGGTGTGGGACAGAGGGTTGCCGGGACAGGACGCCCATGCGTGGTAACCGGTAAAGAACACCGCACCGTACTCATCCTTGTCCAAACCGGTCATCATGGACAGCAGATCTCCCGACCAACTGCGGTGCATACGGATGTTACGGGGCAATTCGGCAGGCAGGATGTTGCGGGCCGAGTCGTGAGCGTCCTTGACCAGCACCTCTTCGGCTCCGGCGGCCAGTGCGCCTTCGCAGGCGGCAGCCACTTCGCGGGTCATCTGCTTCTGCAGAGGAATATAGTCGCGATCATCCTTCCGTTCGGTCTCGGGCCACACGGCAATGCCGCAGGTACCCTCCATATCAGCACTCAGAAATACTTTCATGTTCTATTTTCTCCTTTTGCAGTGGCTTGCTCTGCCACCGGGAATATACTTTAATTACATTCCGTTCTCGTTCTTTCTTTGCAGTTCGGTTTCCACCGCCAGCCGAAAATCATACTGATCCTCGACCATGTTCGGAATCAACCGCGCCATCAAAGCCGACGCGGAAGCCGAACAATCCGACAGGATATACACCGCATGACTATACTTTTCTGCCGCCTCTTCCACTGCAATTGTCCGGTCAGACACGCTTTGCCCGTTTGGAACGGCATCCACATCGGTCTGCCAGATCAGCAGCCCGCTATCCCGCATGGTTTCTATAGCTTTGGCATCGGCTTCCTCCGGAAGCAGGACCGTGTAAGTACCGATGCAGGCAATTTCCCGCAGCAGACGGTTCCCTTCGATCGCGCTGTCAGCCAACTCCTCTTCCGTTGTTCCGGAAAGGATCAGTCCGATTCCGTGCCCTCCGATGAGAACCCGGCGGATCTGAGCATCGTACTGTATCAGGTCATCGACCGGAAAGAAAAACAGCCCTTTGATCCCGTATTGCTCCAGACGCTCAAGCAAGGCCGCCAGTCCCTCTGTCCGGTCTGCCCGAAACGCCAGATAGGTACGCACATCACTCTTATCCACCTTGGGTGCTGAGGGCGTTGGCGACGGAGTCGTCTGCGTGGGCCTCGTGGATGCGGTGGGGCGATCCGGTGTAGGCGTTGGTGTGGGGGTTGGGGTCGGTTTTGCCGGCGTTAGGGTTGGGGTCGGGGTCGGCGTGGGGGTCGGCGTAGGCGTTGGCGTGGGTGTTTGGCTCTTTCGCCAATCACGCAGACGATCCTCCATCTGCATCTGGGCCGCAGCCAGGAAATGCCGGTCATTCAACTTGGCCGTCGCACTGCAGATGCGGATCATGGGGCCAAATTTGGTCTCCGGAAAATAGCTGTATGTCAGACCAAAATAGTCGCAGATAAATTTGGCAGGCAAATAAACCTGCCCATTCCGGGTAACCGCACGATAGCTGTATGCCGTTCCATCTCGGTCCGTACAGGTTCCGGCCGTTAAGTCAAAAGCAATGACCTTTTCCCTGTTGTAGATGGTCAACGTGCGGATGGCTGCATTGTAAACCGGATAGACCCCCAGATTAATGCCGGTGGAAGCCACATCCAAAGCCGGATAAGGCACATAGTACAGCCCATCGGCAATGATGGGGATGTAGCGATCCTCCAGCGGGAGCAGGTTTTCATTGACAGCCAGAAAGTGTGGCGTTTCGGTGGCAAAGGCCGAAAGGGTCGATACCATCAGGCTGAGACAAAGCACCAAAACAACAAAAACGGCTAAAATCCGTTTCTTCACGGCCCTTCCCCCTTTCTTTTTGGTAAATCCTGCGGTATGATAGATTACAGAAAATCAAAGGCTGCTCAATATGATATTATAACATATCAGCGGCGTTTGCGCAATCTATCTCTCAGAAAAGAGGACGTTCCTATGGACTATATGAAGGAATCCCTTCGCCTGCACGGCGAGTGGAAAGGAAAACTGGAAACCGTACCCAAGATGACTGTAGACAACAGAGATGCTCTGTCAGTGGCCTACACGCCCGGTGTGGCCGCCCCTTGTGTGGAAATTCAGAAAGACCCTGCCAAATCCTACGACCTGACCGGCCGCGGCAACACCGTGGCAGTCATCACGGACGGCTCCGCCGTTCTGGGTCTGGGTGACATCGGTCCCGAGGCCGGTATGCCCGTCATGGAGGGCAAGTGCGTTCTGTTCAAATCCTTTGGCGGCGTGGATGCCGTTCCCCTGTGCCTGCGCACCAAGGATGTGGATGAGTTTGTCAATGCCGTAGCTTTGCTGGCCGGTTCCTTCGGCGGCATCAACCTGGAGGACATCTCCGCCCCCCGCTGCTTCGAGATCGAACGCAAGCTGCAGGAGCGCAGCGATATCCCTGTGTCCCACGACGACCAGCCCGGCACCGCCATCATCGTGGCCGCCGCCGTCACCAACGCGCTGAAAATTACCGGCAAAAAGCTGAGCGAACTTAAGGCGGTCTTTTCGGGCGCCGGTGCCGCGGGTACAGCCATTTTCAAGCTGCTGCACACCATGGGTCTGCGCAACGCCATTATCTGTGACCGCAAGGGCGCCATCTACCGCAGCCGTCCCGATTTGGCAAGCAATGCCGCCAAGCAGGAGTTAGCCCACATGACCAACCCCGATAACCTGCAGGGCAGCCTGGCCGAAGTCATCGTGGGTGCCGATTTGTTTGTCGGCGTGTCCGCCCCCGGCGAGGTGACCCAGGACATGGTGCGTTCCATGGCAAAAGACCCCATCCTGTTCCCCATGGCCAATCCCACCCCTGAAATCATGCCCGATCTGGCCAAAGCCGCCGGCGCCGCCGTGGTGGGCACCGGCCGCAGCGATTTCCCCAACCAGATCAACAATGTACTGGCCTTCCCCGGCGTGTTCCGCGGTGCCTTTGACGTACGCGCCAGTGTCATCAACGAGGAGATGAAAATGGCCGCCGCCAAGGCTTTGGCCGACCTGGTGGGTGACGACCTTTCCCCCGATCACATCGTTCCCGCCGCATTTGATCCCCGCGTGGCCCCCGCTGTGGCCACCGCCGTAGCAAAAGCCGCCCGCGATACCGGCGTGGCGAGAATTTAAGGCAAAAAGCGTGCGCTCCGGCAACAATCCGGAGCGCACTTCGTTTATTTTTCTTTCATGAACAGCAATTCCAGAAACCGCGAGAAAATACCGCCAATGGTCAGCCTTTCCACCGTCCGGTCTGCCACGATGGGGATGGATTCCTGTTCCACACCGTCCACCTTCACTACCATGGACCCCAGCTTTTGGCCGGCTTCCACGGGCGCTTCCACATCTTCGGCCAAATTCAGTTCGGTGGTCACCTGATCCACCGCAGATTTTTCCACCAGAATGCGGGAGGAACGCTCCAGCACCGGCTGGACGGTTTCCTCCACTCCCATCAGCACATCTATGGGAGGCAGAGCCTGACCGGGATGAATATCCATTAAAGTATAGTTCGCAAAACCAAAATTCAGCAGGCTCTTGGCGGTTTCAAATCGTTTTTCTGAAGTTTCGGCACCCATTACAACGGCGATCAGCTCCATGCCGCCCCGCTCGGCGGTGGCAGAAAGGCAGAACCTTGCGGCATCGGTGGAGCCGGTCTTCAATCCGGTGGCTCCTTCGTAAAAGCGCACCAGCTTGTTCGTGTTGGACAACTGAAAGGCTCCATCCCGGATGGTATCCATCCAGATGGTAGTAAACTGTCGGATATCGGGGTGGTTTAAAATCAGCTCCCGGCTCATGAGGGCAATGTCATGGGCGCTGGTCAGATGCCCCGCCGCAGGCAGACCCGTACAGTTCACAAAACAGGTGTCCGTCATACCCAACTGGGCGGCTCGCTGATTCATCAGGGCCACAAAGGCCTCCTCACTGCCGGCCAGATGCTCGGCCAGTGCCACCGAGCCATCGTTGGCCGACACCACAGCCACGGTTTTCAGCATATCCCGCACGGTCATCTGCTCGTATTCCTTCATATATACCTGCGACCCGCCCATGGACGACGCATAGGCCGATACCGTCACCGTATCATCGTAGCTGAGCTTGCCGCTGTCAATGGCCTCCATCACCAGCAGCAGGGTCATGACCTTGGTCACACTGGCCGGCTCCCGTTTGTCATGGGAGTTGTGCTCATAAAGTACGGTTCCGGTCTCTTTCTCCATCAGCAGCACAGCAGGTGCATCCACCGCAGGCGCGCCGGCCACCGTCTCAGCCGCTTCCGCCGCTTGAACCGGTGCCGCACATAAAGTAAGCAGCATCGCCAATACGACAACAACTGCGCAGGGTCTTTTCATAGCCAATCCTCCCGGAAATCAATCTGTTTCAAGGATATGGAAAAGGGCCCGTTTTATGCATTTGCATCCGTCTGCGATTTTTGGTAAAATAGGCCAAACAAATAAACCGCAAAGGAGCCGTACATGAAAACTGCCGCTGTCATTCTGGCGGGGGGAATGTCCCGCCGTATGGGCCGTGACAAGGCCGCCCTGCCCTTTGGTGAAGAGACCATGCTCTCCCATCTGGTGCATACCTACCAGCCCTATTTTGACCTGACTGCCGTGTCTCTGAACGCTCCCGGCCGCTTTGACACCGCCGGCGCCATAGAGGTGGTGGACCACCGCCCCGGTGAGGGCCCCATGGCCGGTCTGGAGGCCGCTTTTCTGGACATCGGTGCCGATGTGATCTTCCTGACCGGAACCGATCTGCCCTTTGGCGACCCCGCTCTGGCTCGCTTTTTGGTGGAGTCGCTGGGGAACCACGACATCTGCCTGATTCGCAGCGACAAAGGCCCGGAGCCTCTGTTCGCTGTCTATTCCTCCCGCTGCTTGAGCGCCATTCAGAAGTCGCTGGCAGAAGGCCGCCGCTCCATGTATGGGGTCATTCAGGAGATGGATACTTTGGAACTGCCTGCCGAAAAACTGACCCAGTTTGACCTCAGCCGCATTCTGTCCAACGTCAACGACCCCGAAGAATACGCAAAAGCGCTGGAACGCTTATAAATTTTTCTTCCTGCGAAGTTTCGATGCATTTTTTCCGCACAAGGGCATATACTGGCCTATACGTGAGTTTTGCTATGTAAAAACATAGCAAAACACCCTGTGCCATCTCCGATGGCACGGCTTAAAATCTAAGTGCGTGGGCCGTCCCCGGCCCACATGCACAAAACTTCATGCGCACCAATATTTTCATTTTAATGTGTGTTGCGCATGAAGTTAAGGACTCTTTGTGCGGAAAGGAACCCCGATATGGATGAATGCGTGACCTCTGTTACTACAACCACTTCCGTTTCGACGGAACCCGTTGGCGATGTGGATGACCTGATCTTTCTTCACTGTCCGGACTGGTGTGCCAGCGAACGATAAAGGGGCTGCCTCATTTGAGGCAGCCCCTGTTGCTGTAGCGAACCACTTTTATTGATACGTTTGATAAACCTTTACAATTTCATCTACCTGCGCAGATACAATCAAAGAAACCGTCAGACCGTCACGGCGGACCTCTCCGGCCTGAAACAGGGGCATATATTCGGTCAGGTACATGCGCGAGCCTTCCTCCTGATAGGTCAGCCAGGACTTCAGCTTTTCCTCGACCCCCGCCGCACCGGCTTCATCCTTTGCGCGGACAATGATGATCTGATCGGGAGCCATACCCTCATCCGGAATGTAATACACGGCACTGTCATATTCCTCGGGGGTGATCCCCGTATTGGCCTCCAGCATATACTCTGCCACATCGGACATCGCCGGCAGCTCCACCGATGCCTGAATTTCTTCATACAGCTCGCTTGGTTCCGGAAGCTCAGTCTTCCCTGCGGAGCAGGCCGTCAATCCGGCCAGAACCAAACACACCGTCAGCAATTTCAGTATCTTCATGGGCCTTGTCCAATCCTTTCCTCTGCAAACCGATACAATTCCTCCACCACCACTTCAGAGCCTGCATCGTTCAAATGCACGAATCCATCCCGGCAATAACCGTCCGGCAGCGCGCCGTTGTCATCCAAAAGGGCGGCGTGGGCATCCACATAAAGGATCCCCCGTTTTTCGCACATTTGAATCAGGGCGTCTACGTATTCCGCGATCAGTTTATTCCCAAAGCTTCGGTTTGGGGTGTAACTGGGCAGCCATGCGGACGCCACCTTGGGCGGATTGGTAATGACGATGATCTCTGCATCGGGTACAGTATCCTGCAGCAGATCGATCAGTTGGGCGTATTGCTCAATGGATTCCGCCACGATAGGGTCTGCCGCCGCCATGTCATTCAGCCCCAACTGAAGGAAAATACGCTTGCATCCCATTTGCGGCAGGATCTGCAGCAGGGGCTGGCCGGTTCCCTTGTACCGATAAAAAGGCCCGTCTTTCTCTCCTTCCAGCAGATCAGCCACCGAAACGCCAATGGTGGATGTCAGAAATTCCGCACTGCCGAGCGTCGGTTCCTTGGCGCGATTTTTTGCCACATACTGGCGAATGCCCTCCATGATGGAGTCACCGATAAAGACTGTATCTTCGAAATAGGCCTCCAGCTCGGCCGAAGAAACCGCAGAGTTCGTGGGTTGAGGAGTCGCAGTCGGGGTAGGCGCAGGTGTCAGCTCCGGAGTGGATTCCGGGCCGGGTTCACTTGCCGGTGTCTGAGTCAGCACCGTGGTCACCGTGGGAGTCGGGGCCGCTTCCGGCACCGTGTTCGTCACGGCCGGAGGCTCCTCCACCGGACCAGACGAGACCCTTATATCCTGATCTGCCGGTTTCCCCTGACAGGCGCAGAGAAACAGCATCAATCCACACACCGCAAATACGGCAATTCTTCGTTTCACGCAGTCAGCTCCCTTAAACCCTGCATCCGCAGGGTTTCCTTTTTCCTGCGGTATATTATAGCAATCTCCTTCCTGCATTGCAAGTGAACGAAACCACCCCTGTATTGCTTTGCAAAGAAGTCTTCCTTATTTTCCTTTACTTTTTCCTCTTGTTCCTATATAATGTTATGGTTAAAAGTATGCTCTGAACTATCTTTCCAAAGAAATGAGTGTGTATTCCATGCTTCAATTTGACGAATACAAGGTAAAGCTGAACAACATTCGCCCCGCTCTGGACGATCTGGATCAGGCCCTGAATCTGAACGCCGCCGAGCGCGAGATCGATATGCTGCAGGCCCAGAGCGCCGCCGACGGCTTCTGGGACAATCTGGAGAAGGCCCAGAAGGTGCAGCAGCGCCTGAAACGCCTGCAGGATAAAGTGGATGCCCAGAACAAGCGCAAGAGCAGCTGGGACGATCTGGTGGCCCTGTGCGAAATGGGCAACGAGTTTGAGGACGAGTCTCTGGTTCCCGAACTGGAGGAGGGTTTTGCCGCTCTGCAGGCCGAAATGGAGCAGGCCCGTCTGGAAACCCTGCTGACCGGCGAGTATGACAGTCCCACCGCCATTCTGCCCATCCACCCCGGTGCCGGCGGCACTGAGGCCCAGGACTGGGCCCAGATGCTGTACCGTATGTACACCCGCTGGGTGGAGCGTCACGGCTTCACTTACGAGATCATGGACTATCAGGACGGCGACGAAGCCGGCATCAAATCGGCCACCATCATGATCGAGGGCGAGAACGTCTACGGCTACCTGAAGGGCGAGCACGGCGTGCACCGTCTGGTCCGCGTATCTCCCTTTGACGCCAACGCCAGACGCCAGACCTCCTTTGCCTCGGTGGAGATCATGCCCGACCTGCCCGAGGATGTGGAGATCGAGATCCGCCCCGAGGATATTGAGATGCAGGTCTACCGCGCATCGGGTGCCGGCGGCCAGCATGTTAACAAGACCTCCTCCGCCGTGCGACTGATCCACAAGCCCACCGGCATTGTGGTGGCCAGCCAGCAGGAGCGTTCCCAGTTCCAGAACAAAGACAACTGTATGCGTATGCTGCGCGCCAAGCTGGTGGAGCTGCAGATGCAGGAAAAGGCCGAGAAAATCTCCGACCTGAAGGGTGTCCAGCTGAAGATCGAATGGGGCAGCCAGATCCGCTCCTACGTCTTCATGCCCTACCAGATGGTCAAGGACACCCGCACCGCCTTTGAAACCAGCAACATCAATAATGTCATGGACGGCGATCTGGACGGCT
>JAZOBG010000177.1:0-2795 GCA_045595865.1 Oscillospiraceae bacterium | reverse complement strand
ACGGCGGGGCCGGTGATGAACATCTGGCTCTCCTTGTCGACCATCAGGATGAAGTCGGTCAAAGCGGGAGAGTAAACTGCGCCGCCGGCGCAGGGCCCCATGATAACAGAGATCTGGGGGATGTGGCCGGAAGCCAAGGAGTTGCGGTAGAAGATCTGACCGTAACCGGACAGAGCGTCAACAGCCTCCTGAATACGGGCGCCGCCGGAGTCGTTCAGACCGATGACGGGAGCACCGGCCTGCAACGCCATATCCATGACCTTGCAGATCTTGGCGGCGTGCATCTCACCCAGGGAGCCGCCCTGAGCGGTAAAGTCCTGAGCGTAAACAAAGACCAAGCGGCCGTCGATCTTACCGTAACCGGTGACCACGCCATCAGCAGGAATCTCCTTGCCGGCCATGCCGAAGTTATTACAGCGATGGGTGACAAAACGGTCGATTTCTTTAAAGGTGCCGGGATCCAGTAGCAGGTCGATGCGCTCGCGAGCAGTCTTTTTGCCCAGAGCGTGCTGCTTCTCTACAGCCTTGGGGCCGCCGCACTCCAGGATCTTGGCGGACTTTTCTTCCAGAAGGTTCAACTTGTCAGCAGTGCTCATGTGATCCTCCTATTAACCCTTGCGCTCGCACAGCTCCAGCAGGACGCCGTGGGTAGCCTTGGGGTGAACGAAAGCGATGCTGCCGTTGCCGGCGCCGTAGCGGGGAGTCTGGTCGATCAGGCGAACTTCCTTCTCCTTCAGCTCTTCCAGAGCGCCCTCAATACTGTCCACGCGCAGAGCGATGTGCTGGATGCCTTCGCCGTTCTTCTCGATGAACTTGGCAACGGGGCCGTCGCCGGTGGTGTCTTCCAGCAGTTCCAGCTCGCTGTCGCCGATGGGCAGGAAAGCGACCTTGACCTTCTGCTCGTCCACGGTCTCATAGCCGTGAGCCTTGACGCCCAGAGTCTCTTCATACCACTTGACCATCTCGTCCAGGTTCTTGACGGCGATGCCAATGTGGTCAACGCGAGTAACGTTCATAACAATCTTCCTTTCTGCTTACATACTCAATGCCTGTGGCAAAGTCAAATGCGTAGGGAAAGCGGAAATCAGTCCTTCCACTTTCCTTCCACGATTTTCTGCATGATCTCTTCCACCCAGATGAAGGGGTTATCCTCATGGGCGGTAAATGCATCAAAATGCTCCTGGAAATCCGCAGACTCCAGAACGGGGTTCATGATTCGGCGGCCGAACTCGTCGCGGATCAGGGTCAGCAGTTCCTGACGCAGACGGGCTGCGCGACGCTGCTCGATGACGCCTTCGGCGCTGAGCTTGTCAAACAGCTCATCCATCTTATCGCAGGCTTCGGCCACACCCTGATTCTGAGCAGCGCACACCAGCATGACCGGCATGTTGCGCTTGCGCTCGTCCTCCTCCATATCCAGCATGGAGCGCAGCTCGGCTGCGGTACGGTCTGCACCGGGGCGGTCGGCCTTGTTCACAATGAACAGGTCGCCGATCTCGAAAATGCCGGCCTTGATGGCCTGCACATCGTCACCCAGACCGGGCACGGTGACAACCGCCACCACATCGGCCACGTTGACCACTTCCACTTCGGACTGGCCCACGCCGACCGTCTCGATGATGACCATGTCATATCCGCAGGCATCCAGCACGTTGACCGCGCCGGCGCAGGCAGAGGACAGGCCACCCAGCTGTCCGCGGGTACCCATGGAGCGGATGAACACGTTGGGATCCAGAGTCAGATCGCCCATGCGAACACGGTCGCCCAGAATGGCGCCGCCGCTGAAGGGCGAAGTGGGGTCCACCGCCACGATGCCAACCTTCAGGCCCTTGGAGCGCCAGTGCTTGGCCAGCTTGTCGGTCATGGTGGACTTTCCGGCGCCCGGAGGGCCGGTGATACCGATGATCTTCGCTTTGCTGGTGTGGTTCCAAAGCTTGGCCAGAACAGCCTCAGCTTCTTCGCCGCCACGCTCAATGATGGAGATCAATCGGGCGGTGGATCGTTTATCCCCCTGCTGGCCTTTGGCCAGCAGGGTATCTACATCCACTACTTTTTTCATATCAGCAGCAGTGTTCCTTCAGGAAGTCAACAGTCACGCTGGTGGGAGTACCGGGAGTGAAGACCTCGGCAATGCCGGCAGCCTTCAGGCCGGGGATATCCTCTTCGGGGATAACGCCGCCGCCGAACACCAGAATGTCGTCAGCGCCCTTTTCCTTCAGCATGTTGACGACCAGGGGGAACAGATAGTTGTGAGCGCCGGACAGCAGAGACATACCGACAGCATCGACGTCCTCGTCGATAGCAGCAGCAACGATCTGCTCGGGGGTCTGGCGCAGGCCGGTGTAGATAACTTCCATGCCGGCGTCACGCAGAGCGCGGGCAACGACCTTGGCGCCACGGTCATGGCCGTCCAGACCGGGCTTGGCAATCAGAACACGAATCTTCTTTTCCATTTTTACAGCACCTCCAGAGGACGATATTCACCGAAGACGGCACGCAGTTCGTTGCAAATTTCGCCCTCGGTAGCGTAGACACGAGCGCAGTCCAGGATGAAGGGCATCAGGTTGGCTTCGGTACCGGCAGCGGCACGCAGAGCCTCCAGACGCTGTTTGACGATGACGTTGTCACGACCTTCCTTCATCTTGCGCAGCTTGGCGATCTGGTTGTCAGCAACAGAAGCCTCAACACGCAGCAGGCCCTTGGCGGGGGGCTCTTCGATCTGGAACTTGTTCATGCCGACCACGATCTGCTCGCCGGTCTCCTGAGCCTTCTGGATGTTGTAAGCGCTGTCAGCG
>JAZOBG010000176.1:0-2936 GCA_045595865.1 Oscillospiraceae bacterium | reverse complement strand
TTATGTTTTCGTAAAGCATTTTAACTTTACACAATATCTTGTGGAGGTGCCCCATATGAAGAATCAGGCTTATCGCATGACTATGCTCTACGACTTCTATGGGGAACTTTTGACCAAACGTCAACAGGGGTTCTGCGGCCTCTACTATAACGAAGATCTCTCTCTGGCCGAAATCGCTGAAAACTACGGTATCAGCCGACAAGGTGTGCGTGACGTGATTGTCCGCGCTGAGGGAATCATGACCGAGATGGAAGACAAAACCGGTATTATTAAGCGGTTCCATAAAATGCAGAAGACTCTGACCGAGGCTTCTGAATGCATGGATAAGATCATCTCCATCAACGGCAATAAGTATTATGACCTGGAACTGGATAACCTGGCCCACAAGGTCAAGGATACCCTGGAAGAATTGAAGCAGGAGTAATTCATGGCATTTGAAGGACTGACCGAAAAACTCTCTGCCACATTTAAGCGTCTGCGCGGCAAGGGCCGCCTGTCGGAATCTGACGTCAAGGAGGCCATGCGTGAAATCCGCCTGGCGTTGCTTGAGGCCGACGTAAGTTTTAAAGTTGTCAAAGAGTTTGTAGCAAAAGTCACTGAGCGGGCTGTTGGCTCCGATGTATTGGAAAGCCTGACTCCTGCCCAGATGATCGTAAAGATTGTAAATGAGGAATTGACCGCTCTGATGGGCGGCGGCGAGACCAAGCTCACCATTTCCTCTTCTCCTCCGACTGTGGTCATGCTGGTCGGTTTAAACGGTGCCGGCAAGACCACCAACGGCGCCAAGTTGGCCGGTTTCATGAAGAAGCAGGGCAAGCGTCCTTTGTTGGTTGCGTGTGACACCTTCCGCCCCGCCGCTATCCATCAGCTGGAAGTAGTCGGCAGTCAGCTTGATATCCCGGTTTTCCAGATGGGGCAGATCGATCCGGTGGATATTGCAAAAGCCGGTATTGAACATGCCAAAAAACACGGCAACGACATCGTATTTCTTGACACCGCCGGCCGTCTCCATGTGGACGAGGAACTGATGGATCAGCTGAAAGTCATGAAGGCTGCAGTGAACCCCACTGAAATCCTTTTGATCGTGGATGCCATGATCGGTCAGGACGCGGTAAACGCCGCCAAGTCTTTTGATGATGCACTGGATATCTCCGGTGTCATGCTGACCAAGCTGGACGGCGATGCACGAGGCGGTGCCGCACTTTCCATCAAAGCAGTTACCGGTAAGCCCATTAAATTTGCCGGTATCGGAGAAAAGCTCGATCAAATCGAGGTGTTCCACCCCGACCGTATGGCATCCCGTATTCTGGGTATGGGCGATGTCCTCTCTTTGATCGAAAAGGCCGAAGCTTCTTTCGATGCCAAGAAAGCCGCTGAGCTTGAGCAGAAACTGCGTAAAAACAAGTTCACTTTGGCTGACTTTTATGATCAGTTAGTTCAGCTCAAAAGCATGGGCTCCCTTTCCGATATCATGGGTATGCTCCCAGGTATGAGCGGGAAAGGCATGGGCGATTTGAATGTGGACGAAAAAGCTCTTGCTAAAACAGAAGCAATCATTCTTTCCATGACTCCACAGGAACGTGAAAACCCCTCTATTCTTGGCAGCAGCCGCAAAAAGCGTATTGCTGCCGGCAGCGGAACTCAGGTCGTAGATGTTAATCGCCTTCTGAAACAGTTTGAAATGATGCAGAAGATGACCAAGCAGTTCTCCGGCAAAAATATGAAGCGTGCTTCGCGTTTCGGAAAAATGAAGGGTTTCCCCTTCTAAATAAGTTGGTTCGTATCCCATCATTGGATACTTCCATTGATAAAGATGTAATTAATTTTGGAGGTGAAAATACCATGGTTAAGATCAGACTGCGTCGTATGGGCGCTAAGAAGGCTCCTTTCTATCGTATTGTCGTCGCTGACTCCCGTTATCCTCGCGATGGCCGTTTCATTGAGGAGATCGGCACTTATGATCCCTGCCAGAACCCCGCCGCTATCAAGGTTGATGTTGATCGCGCTCAGGCTTGGATCAAGACCGGTGCTCAGCCCACCGAGACTGTGAAGGCTCTGCTGAAGAAGGCTAACGCCATCTAATATGGCCGACATTCTTTAAGGAGGGTCCCCGGCAATGAAGGAACTTCTCACCTATATCGCCCAGAATTTGGTGGAGCACCCCGATTCGGTGACCGTCACTGAAATCGCTGGCGCGGGCGAGACTATCCTTGAACTGCGTGTCCATCCCGATGATATGGGCAAGGTGATCGGCCGTCAGGGCCGCATCGCCAAGGAAATCCGTGCGCTGATGCGTTCGGTCGCCCAACGTCAGGGCAAGCGGATCAACGTAGAAATCATGGACTAAAAAACGGCGGGGGCCTCTTCCCCGCCGTTTTTCAAGTATTGGAGGCACTCTCTTATGAAAACAAAATTTTTGGAAGCCGGACAGATCGTTAACACCCACGGAATCCGCGGTGAAGTAAAAATCGTATGCTGGTGCGACAGTCCGGAATTTCTTTGTGATTTTGACGTGATTTATATTGACGACAAACCTGTTGAGGTTGAACTGGCACGCCCCCACAAAGGCAACGTAATTGCCAAGCTGGCCGGAATCAACGATGTCAACGCAGCCATGTGTCTGAAAGAGAAGATCGTACACATTGACCGCGACGAAGTTGAATTGCCCGAGGGCAGACATTTTCTGGCCGATCTTTACGGTCTGGAAGTCCGCGATGCCGAAACAGGCGCAGTCCTTGGCACCATTCACGATGTGCTGACTCCTCCTGCCAACGAAGTCTATGTGGTAAAAGGCGGTGCAAAGGAATATATGATCCCTGCCGTGGAGGAATTTCTTGTTGAAACCAATGTTGACGAAGGCTATGTCAGTATTCGTTTGATCGAAGGGATGGAAGTCTGATGTATCAGATCGACATTATGACTTTGTTCGATGAGAC
>JAZOBG010000175.1:0-12714 GCA_045595865.1 Oscillospiraceae bacterium | reverse complement strand
ATTGTCCCGCGACTGGCGCCACGCCCACCGGCTGGATACCGATCAGCGCAGACGGGGTATCGAACTTCTGAAACTGGCCGCCGTGGTGCTGTACGCCTTCCCCGGCTCTCCCACCGTCTATTACGGCGACGAGGCCGGTATAGAAGGCTTTGAAGACCCCTTCATCCGCCGCACCTTCCCCTGGGGCAGCGAGGACAAGGATTTGACCGGCTGGTTCTCCGCTCTGGGCAGCGCTCGTCACAAATATGCCGCCCTGCGTTCGGGCAGCATCCGCTGGGTCAAAGCCGAAGGCGGCCTGCTGGCCTTTGTGCGCGGCAAAGGCACCGATGCCGTACTGGCCGCCGTCAACCGCGGAGATACGGTCGGGCGCCTGACTTGGCAGGGACAGGTCATCACCCTGCCCCCCATGCGCGCAAATCTTTGGGATTCCAAGGGCGCGATTCTCAACTGACAAAGCACAAACCCCTCGGATGTTCGTGGAACATCCGAGGGGTTCATCATTTTGTTCGCTTTTAGCCGCCCAGATAGGCCTTCTTGACGCTTTCGTCTTCCAGCAGGTCCTTACCGGTACCGGTGGCGACGATCTTGCCGGTCTCCAACACGTAGCCGCGGTCGGCCACAGAAAGAGCCATCTGCGCGTTCTGCTCCACCAACAGGATGGTGGTGCCTGCCTTGTGCAGGGACTGGATAATTTCAAAGATCTGCTCCACCAGAATGGGGGCCAGACCCATGGAGGGCTCGTCCAGCATCAGCAGCTTGGGCTTGGACATCAGAGCGCGGCCCATGGCCAGCATCTGCTGCTCGCCGCCGGACAGGGTGCCGGCGATTTGCTTGCGGCGCTCCTTCAGGCGGGGGAACTGCTCGTAAACCTGAGCGATGCTGTCATCCAGCTCACCGTTGGGCCGGGTGTAGCCGCCCATGTCCAGGTTCTCCTCCACGCTCATCTGCAGGAAGATGCGGCGGCCTTCGGGAACCTGAGCCAGCCCCTTGCTCACCAGCTTGTAAGCAGGCACGCCGGCGATATTCTCGCCGCAGAACTCAATGGAGCCGGTGCGGGAGTGCAGCAGGCCGGAAATAGTCTGCAGGGTGGTGGATTTACCGGCGCCGTTGGCACCGATCAGGGTGACGATCTCACCTTCGTTGACCTCAAAGGAAATGTCCTTGACAGCGTGGATGGCGCCGTAATACACGTTGATGTTTTCCACTTTCAGCATAGCAGACATGGCGTCATCCCTCCTTTCCGCTGCCCAGATAGGCCTTAATGACCTCAGGGTTGTTCTGAATCTCTTCCGGAGTACCCTTGGCAATGACCTGACCGAAGTTCAGCACGGCGATGCCTTCGCAGATACCCATGACCAGGCTCATGTCATGCTCAATCAGCAGAACAGCGATCTGGAAGGTATCGCGAATCTTGACGATGTTTTCCATCAGCTCGGCGGTCTCGGAGGGGTTCATGCCGGCAGCGGGCTCATCCAGCAGCAGCAGCTTGGGCTCGGTGGCCAGTGCGCGGACGATCTCCAGACGGCGCTGGGCACCGTAGGGCAGGGAACCTGCCTTGGCATCGGCCATATCCTGCATATCAAAGATGGACAGCAGCTCCAGAGCGCGCTCGTGGGACTTCTTCTCTTCCTTCCAGTACCTGGGCAGACGCAGAACACCTTCCAAAGCGCCGTACTTGACATGGTTATGCAGACCCAGCTTGACGTTATCTTCCACGGACAGGTTGTCAAACAGGCGGATGTTCTGGAAGGTACGGGCAATGCCGGCCTTGTTCACATGGGCGGTATCCATGTTGTGGGTATCCACACCGTCCAGCAGAATGGTACCGCGGGTGGGCTGGTACACCTTGGTCAGCAGGTTAAACACAGTGGTCTTGCCGGCGCCGTTGGGTCCGATCAGACCGGCGATCTCGGTACGGCCGATGGCCATATCGAATTCGTTGACGGCGGTCAGACCGCCAAAGTCAATACCCAGATGGCGGCATTCCAGAATGGGGTGCTTGCCGATGTCACGCTCGGGGATCTTGTTGGTGGTGGGAACCGGAACCAGCTTGGTCGGTTCACGCTTGGGCATGGTACTCATCGAACAGCGCCTCCCTTCTTCTTGACGTCATCTTCCTCTTCCTCACGGCGGAAAATGCGGGTGAAGAAGCTCTTCAGCGTGGGATTGTTGGTGACCAGCATGACCAGGATCAGCACGATGGCGTACACCAACATACGGTAGCTGGCGAACTCACGCAGCAGTTCGGGCAGCATGGTCAGTGCGGCGGCAGCAATGATGGAGCCCCACATACGGCCTTGACCGCCCAGAACAACGAACACCAGAATCAGGATGGAGGTGTTGAAGTCAAACTTACTGGCAACCAGATTGGAGTAGTTCAGACCGTACAGGGAACCGGCGGCACCGGCAATGGCAGCCGAAACCACAAAGCCGATCATCTTGTACTTTGTGATGTTGATACCGACACTCTCGGCGGCAATGCGGTTGTCGCGGATTGCCATAATGGCGCGGCCGGGGCGGCTGCGCACCAGATTCAGGATGATGATCAGAGCCACCATGATCAGAACAAAGCCGGCGGTAAAGGTGGCGATTTTTTCGGTGCCGGTGGCGCCCTGAGCGCCCTTAATGATAGCAAAACCGGTCTCATCCAGACCCAGACTGTCAAATGTCTTGCTGCCGGTAATGTTCAGCTCGATGTGCAGGCCGTTGGAGTCATAACCCACCAGCAGGCAGTTCATGATCTCCTTGATGATCTCGCCGAAGGCCAGCGTCACGATGGCCAGATAGTCGCCGCGCAGACGCAGCACGGGGATACCCACGATAAAACCGGCGATACCGGCGAACAGGGCGCCCACCACCATGGCGATCACCAGGCGGGCAACGGGAGAGGGAATCGCCTGCTGCAGACCCATGGCGGCGATGATGCCGGAGAAGGCACCCACGCTCATAAAGCCGGCATGGCCCAGACTCAGCTCACCCAGAATACCGACGGTCAGGTTCAAAGAGATGGCCATGGTCACATAGGCACAGATGGGCACCAGCATACCGGTCATGGATCGGCTGAGCGCACCCTGACTGCTGAGCAGGGAGACCACGACGAAAACAACGATCAAGCCAATGTAAGTGGCAAAGTCCACCTTGGTGGTGGTTTTCAGATTCTTCAACTTATTCATGCTGCCACCTTACACTTTCTCGGGCACATACTTGCCCAGCAGGCCGGCGGGACGCACCAGCAGCACAACGATCAGAACGGCAAACAGGATCGCATTTGCCATCTGGGTGGAGATATAAGCCTTTGCCAGAGACTCAATGATGCCCAGCAGAATACCGCCCAGCAATGCGCCGGGGATGGAGCCGATTCCGCCGAACACGGCAGCGGTAAAGGCCTTGATGCCGGGCATGGAGCCGGTGGTGGGCATCAGCGAGGGAGAGAAGGAGCAAAGCAGCACGCCGGCCACAGCAGCCAGTGCGGAACCAATGGCGAAGGTGACCGAGATGGTGCGATTGACGTTGATGCCCATCAGCTGAGCGGCACCCTTGTCCTCCGAGCAGGCACGCATGGCCTTTCCCATCTTGGTTTTACCGGTGAACCAGGTCAGCACCAGCATGATGACCACGCAGGCCACAACGGTCAAAATGGTCACATTGGATATCTTCAGGGCTCCGCCGAACAGATTCTGCTGACCGCTGACAACGGGAGTATACACCTTGGGGGAAGCGCCCCAAATCAGCAGAGCAGAGTTCTGCAGAAAATAGCTGACGCCGATGGCGGTGATCAGCACGGCCAAAGACGTGGCCTGACGCAGGGGCTTATAGGCCAGACCTTCAATGACAATACCCAGAACGGTACACACGATCATAGCCAGAATCACCGACAGGACCATGGGCAGGTCCAGATAGGAAAAGGCACAGAAGGAAATGTATCCGCCCACCATGATCACGTCGCCGTGGGCAAAGTTCAGCATCTTGGCGATGCCGTACACCATGGTGTAGCCCAGTGCGATGATGGCGTAGATACTTCCCAAACTGATGCCGCTGATCAGATAATTGAGGAATTCCATAAACACACCTCTTGTTCTCTTTCGCTTAGTCCTCTATGGCAGAAACAGGGACAGCTGCCAAAAATCGGGCTGCCTCTGTTTCCACCATAGAAACAGAGGGTGGCTGCCAGGAGGATTCCCGGCAGCCGCACCTCGAATCAGGTTAATTAAAATGTAGGGTCGTTGATCAGGGAGTGACGTACACGCCGTCCTTGATGACCACAGCCATGGGGTCCTTGGACACTTCACCCTCGGCGTTCCAGGTCAGGCCCTGGCCGGTCAGTCCGGTGTACTCGATGGTGGGCATAACTTCGATCAGCTTCTCGCAGATCTCCTCAGCGGACATATCGGCGGTGCAGCCGGCTTCGGTCAGCGCGTTGTACACAACATAAACGGCGTCATAGCCGTCAGCGGCGAACTGGTTGGGGATCTCGCCGTGCTTGTCCTGATAGGACTTGACGAAGTTCTGGGTCAGAGCGTCTTCAGCGTCAGCGGAGAAGGGGGTCAGCAGCATAACGCCCTCAGCCAGAGAGGTATCAAAGTTTTCCAGAGTCAGAATGCCGTCCATGCCGTCCACACCGAAGTAGGTGGGAGCGTAACCCATCTGAGCGGCCTGAGCCAGAATGACGGAAGCGGGCTGATAGTAGATGGGCAGGAACAGCAGGTCAGCGTTGGCGGCCTGAGCGGCAGTCAGCTGAACCGAGAAGTCGGTCTGGGTGTCTTCGGTGAAGGTGCCTTCGTAAACCACGTTCAGGTTCAGTTCCTTAGCCTTGGTCACAAAGGTGTCGCGGATACCCTGAGAGTAAGCGTCATCATTGCGGTAGATGACAGCGATCTTGGCGTCAGCCATATTGTTCTTCATGTAGACGGCGGAGCCGGAACCCTGGTTGGGGTCGGAGAAGCAGACCTGGAACACGTTGTCGTTGCCGGCGGTAACGTCAGCGGAAGACGCAGAGGGGGTCAGGGTGAACACGCGGTCAGCGTAGGTTTCGGCAGCAACTGCGATGCAGGCGCCGGAAGTGACGGTACCGACCAGGATCTGCATGCCGTCGTCCATCAGCTTGTTGTAGGCATTCACGGCGATTTCGGGATCACCCTCGTCGTCCTCAGCCTTAAAGGTGAACTGCATGCCGCCCTTGGCGTTGATCTCGTCAACAGCGATCTGAGCGCCGTTGGCAGCAGCCTGTCCGTAGATGGCGTAGGGGCCGGTCAGGGGGCCGGTCAGGCCCAGGCTGACAGCAGCGGAGTCGCCGCCCTTGTCGCCGCCCTTATCGCCGCAGCCGGCCAGCAGGCCGAAACACATAACCAGTGCCAGAACAAAAGCAAAAATACGAATCTTTTTCATTTCCAATTACCTCCTTTGGATTGTTGACAATTATAATCTTGCATTCCAAGTTTGTCAACCGTGATATTGCACAATACCGCGCAACATACATCTTGGTTTCTGTCCCTTTTGACGAAGTTTTCTCAAAAAAAGCTCCTTTTCCCGCCGTTTTTGCTCTCTTTTCAGGGGCGTCCGCCCCTGAAAAACCGCCGCCCCTTGCAATTCCTTGGAATTTTGCCCCTCTGTCTGCCACGCAAAGACAAATTCACGCCCCGCAGGGCCAAGTGAGCCAATGTTTTATATCGCCGCAAACCCTTGCGGCAACAGATTTTTCGGGGGGTTCTGCACCCCATACATCGGCGGTCACTTTGCCATGTTATTTGTACCACAAAGGCTCCTTGGTTGTTACCAAAGTGTCAAGTTGACAGATTTTCTCCTACAGACTGTCAACTTTTTTGGTCGCCCGCAGAAGCGCGGGCGGCCAAAACAATCCTTTTTACTTTAAACGCTTCAACCAACTAACGCAAAGAGGGTGCCATTCGCCGGCGCGCGCATCGGTATGGTCTTTCTGCCAAGCGCTGTCCGGAGTGGCGATCCCCATGGCATGGGGGCCTTTATTAAATATGTGCAGCTCAAATGGCACATCCTTTTCACGCAGGGCGTTGGCATACATCAACGAGTTTTCCACCGGCACCGAACCGTCGGTATAGGTGGCCCAGAGGAAGGCGGGCGGATTGCGGTCGGTCACGCTGGTCTCCAGCGAAGTCTCTGCCGCGGCCGAAGCCTCCCCAAACAGGTTACTCCGGGTCATGTCACTGCCGTATTCACCCATGGTAATGACCGGATAACTGAGAATGGCTGCATCCGGGCGCACCTGCTCCGCGGTCAGATTCAGTCTGTCTGCAATAAGGGAATGTTCCCAGAGGTTGGCGGCGCAGCCGGCCAGATGACCGCCGGCCGAGAAGCCACACACGGCGATCTTATCGGGCGCGATGCCGTATTTTTCCGCGTTCTTCCGCAGGTAGGCGATGGCGGCCGCCGTTTCCAGCAGCTGTTGGGGCCAGCGGACCGGTGCTACGCTGTATTTCAGAACAAAGGCCTGCACCCCGGCTCCCAGAAAAGCCAGCGCCACAGGCTCCCCTTCACTGGGCGCCACGATACCGTAACCGCCGCCGGGCAGGATCAACACACCCCAGCGGCCACCGGCTTCCGCAAGAAAGCCCTCCTGAGGACGGGCATAGGTATTCAAAACAGCTCCGCTGTCAGCCAGAGCAGGGGCAAAGTCAGCAGCAGTCAAAGTTTCATGAATCATAAAACGACCTCCAGGCGACCCATCGGGCCGAATCAATTTGTTCTTACATTATAACAAAGCCCACTCCTCCCGGCAAGACAAAGAGAAAGGCGGAGCCAAACGGCCCCGCCCTTCGGTAAAGCTGGAAGTATTCCCATTAATTTGCTATATATCTGTATGTTTATATTTTGTACCAAAAGCCGTTTAACCCACAGACTTATAAGAACGGTAGGACATGAAGGAACTCTTCGCAGCTGCGTTGTTGGGGTTGCGGCTGGGAACCAGTTCAAACAGCAGTTCGCCGCTTTCGGGATTAATCTCAGACAGCACTGCCTTCTGGCCAAGGGTCTGCGCATTGGTATCCAGCTTGACATGCAGACCCCAGCCAATTACAGCACTATTGGGAGTGATGTACTCCACATTGCCGCAGTGGGTACCCCAATGCTTCTTATTGGTAATGGCATCGTAGTCACTTCCGTTGATAATATTAACAACCTTACCAGTCTTGGCTTCTTCGTCCAATTCCAGCATCAAGGTGCGGGTTAGGTTTTTCCCAAAATTGGTTTCGTTATCAAAGAGAGAAATGGTTGCTTTATTTCCTGTCACGGACTCTGCGACATATTTAGCATCATGCTGATGCAGGAACAGAACGCCCTGCTGCTTGATCAGCTCATCCAGACCCGCAAACTGATTACCCTTGCCGCCGAGAATCCAAATGAGTTCCCCAGTTTCACGGTCGAACTTGACAATGGAAGACATATTGCGCATGGACACGATAATGTCGCCGCTACGCTCATCAATATTCATGCTGTTGGGATGGACATAATCGCAGATGGATGCGGGGTCCTCAAGGGTGCTGGCCGCATAGTCGTTGCTGGTCATGGCCAGTTCATAGAACTCGGGATAATCCACAGAGTCAATCTCCAGAACCACGCGGCCATCCTTCACTTCCTGAATAATGCCAGCCTGAACGTATGCGGAAGTAGTTGCCGCAACGCCCTCAGGGATATTAGTCACATATTCACGGGTATAGCTCAAGGCCATCCAATGGGTGGGGCTGAACATCACAATTTCATGCTGATCCAGATAGCCTTCGCCATGACGTGCAGTGGGCGCCAAAGTGATGTATCTGACTTCCTTGTAGTTTTCGTCCATCAGAACAAACATACCGCTGTTGTAGCCGTTGCCGGGGTCACGCAAAGCGTTATTAGTCTCAAAGAAATAGGTGTAGTAACGACCTTCAGCCAGATCGTGAGGCTGGAAGTTTGCGATTAGATTCTTGCCCTGATGGTCCATGGCACGGAAGTAGACGATCTCACCTTCGGTGTTAATACGAATCAGGAACCCATCAATCGCCATGGAATATACACCATCGGAGGGGTCCTTATCAGCAGTGATTTCAAACAGGGGCAGTTTCTCAGGCACGGTGTGGATATTGTAAACCTCGCCGGTTGCCAAGGTAATCTGAATAACCTCATCCTGCAAATCATTTACTTTCAAAACTTCCGGCACAAAGGCAACTTTTCCGTCATTTACAGCCAGAGCAGTCTCCACATTCTTACTAATCTTAACTGCACCGGTAATATCTGCGCCGGAAATAGTCAATTCATCTCCTGCCACATAGGCATTCAAAAAAAGGTCATTGGATTTGGCTGTATCTTTGGATTTAACCAGCACTACACCGGTTGCACCACTGGTATTTTCCACATTCAGGTTAACCTCAGCTGCTTTGGGCACCGTATAGCCAGTGTTCTTGAAATTGGCTTCAGCAATCTCATCGGTATAATCAAAGCGCTGGGGCTCCGTTTTCACAACTTCAAAGGTCATCAAATCCCGGCCAATTACCAGGGGACCGGTATAACCATAGTCCCGAGTGCGCTGCACAATGTCTTCCAACGTGGGCTGAGGGAACTTGTTGGCAGCAATGGATACAATGACACCGTGATTCAGCACGGCCAACTTGGGCTGAGTCGCATTAAAAACTTTAGCCAAATCTTCGGGAGGAGTATGATGCCCCAAAATCGTCCGTGCCTTTTCAGCAAGAGGGCTGTTCTGCTTCAACAGATCCTCGTTTGCCATGCCGGCAGAATGAAGCAGCAGGTCAACTCCCTTAGCATGTTCAATCAAATTTTCACAATACTTGGTGTCACCGGAAATGACCACGGAACGGCCGTCATAATCCACACGGTAACCGTAAGAGGGCTTAATGGCGTCGCCATGGTAATTTTCAAAGGCGGTCACGGTCACGCCGTCCTTCTCGTAGACAACGCCGTCCTCATTGAACTCATAGGCAATGATCTCATGCCAGGAGGGATCATCGATCTCGCCGTCGTTGGTGCGAATGTTGATATCAGCGGAGTACGCCAGCTTAATGTAATCCATCATAGCCTTAGTGCCTTCCACGCCGGTGATCTCAAAGGGGCGGTGGCGCTGGCCGAAGGGGCCATTCAGCAGACCGGTCAGATACAGGTCAGGCAGGCCGACGGTATGGTCACTGTGCAGATGGGTAATGAAGGTCATATCCACGTCGTTGGCGGAATAACCGGCTGCAAACAACTGAGTCATCACACCACGACCAGCATCAAACACCAACTGCAGGCCGTTGACATCGACCAGAACGGACTGTCCAGAGCGATCGTCCGGAGGAGGTGCACCAGTACCAAGCATAATTACCTTGAAATCGCTGGGCTCGGAGGGTTCTTCCACGACGGGCTCGTCCTCCTGTGGAATGGTCAGTTCCTGATCGACGTAAATCAGGTTGGGATTCGCAATGTCATTGGCATCCACAAGGTCCTGTACGGTCACGCCATACTGCTTGGCGATCTTGGTCAAATTGTCGCCCTTCTTGACCGTGTAGGTCGCAGCAGAGCAGACGGATACCAACAGGGAAAGAACAACTGCCAGAGCAATCAACGCTTTTCTTGTTTTGAACATAACGCTTGTCATCTCCTTACACATATTCTCCATTTATAAACCACTTTGCCCATAATTCTTTTTGGAGTAATACCATTATGCACAGCAAATTGTGGCAGAAATGTGCAAAAAATCGTATAACATATTGACAAACTTTCCTGTACCGCTTGTTCTTCCCTTTAAAGTGTGGTAAATTCTGAGCAAAAGAGGTGGTGAACCGCAATGGGAAAGCATACTGTATTGATTTGTGACGACAATGTCGCCATCCACAGCAGCCTGACCAGTTATCTGAAATCCGAAGGAATTGATGTAATCTCTGCTTACGACGGGGCGTCTGCTCTGCAAGAACTGCGCCGCCACAATATCAACGTAATCGTCCTGGACGTCATGCTTCCCGGCATGGATGGATACGAAGTTTGCAGGGAAATCCGCAAATCCAGTGACATTCACATCATCATGCTCAGCGCCCGTGGAGAAGAAATGGACCGTATCATCGGGTTGGAGGTGGGTGCCGATGACTATGTTTCCAAGCCGTTTTCCCCCCGTGAAATGGTTATCCGCATCAAAAAGGCACTCAAGCGCCTATACCCGAAGCAGGGCCCCAAAACACTGACATTGGCCGAACTGACAGTTTTGCCCGACTCATACGAGGTTTTTGTGAGCGGACAAAAGGTGGAAATGACCTCTAAAGAAATCGACGTACTGGCCTTTATGTTGTCCAACATGGGCAAAGCACTGACCCGGGAACATATCCTAAATGCCGCCTGGGGCTACGAGTATTACGGAGACACCCGCGTGGTAGATACTTTGATCAAGCGCCTGCGTCAGAAATTGTCCCGAGAAAATGTACATTTTGCTATCCGCTCCATCTACGGTGTCGGCTACAAAATTGAGGAAACAGCATGAAAAAAACATTTGAAAAACCTGTTGGTCTTGCTGCGCTTTTAATTTTATTATATATACTTGGATTGATTTTAAGCGCGTGCACGATCAGCATTTATCCCCTTTCCCGACAAAGAGACTTCCACACCAATGAAGCAAGGGAGATTATTCACAAATATCGAACTCTTTCAGAGGACGAATTGGACCTTTGGTTTGACGGCAAACTGGAAGGAAAAATGCAGATTTCTATTTATGATACCTATGGGCATTGTCTGTTGAACGTATCCTCAGATCCTCGTCTGCACATCCACCACAAGGAGTATTTATTTCCCGTTTTGTCAGGAAAAGAAATCTATAAACTGCAATTTGCTCAGAGGGATACTCTGACAATTCATAACCTTATGGGTATTACGGGACTCCCAATCGTCGAACAAGGTTCCGTCATTGGCGCCATCTTCATGGCGAAGAAAACCATTGCTGTAACAGAATCTCTCATAGGATACGTAGCCTACTTTACCCTTCTCTACTGGTTATCCGCCTTTTTCATTGTCTCCAACATCCGCAAGAAAAAGAAGCTGAACCAACTTCAACAAACCTACATCGCCAACGTGACCCATGCTCTGAAAACACCGGTCGCCTCCATCAAGGCTTTGTCAGAGACCCTTTGTGACGAGGTCGAGCCCGACCCCGACCAGAAAAAGGTTTATTACGGCATGATCCTGCGGGAGGCAAATCGACAGAACCACATGATCCGGGACATTCTGGAATTGTCCAAACTGCAGAGCAGCGGTATGGACTTCACGAAAACCGCCCTCCGGGCCACTGACATCTTCCAGCCGGTTCTGGAGAAATATGCCACCCTTTGCGACTGCATGGACATCACCCTGCACATTTCGGACTCCCTGTCCTTCCTTCCCCCTCTATCCACCAATGAGACCTGCATCAAACAAATTCTGGAGATCCTTCTGGACAATGCCATCAAGTTCGTCCCTGAGGGCGGCAGCATTTGGTTCGAGGTTTCCCACACGCACAAGCAGGCCACCTTCTGTGTCCGCGATAACGGGATCGGCATCACCAAAGACGCCCTTCCCCACGTGTTTGAGCGTTTTTACAAGTACAGCCACGACTTCAACGAAAGCGGCAGCGGGCTCGGGCTAGCCATCGCCAGGGAGATCACCGCCGGACTGAAAGAGCGCATCTGGGTGGAAAGCGAAGTTGGATCTGGCTCCTCCTTCTTTTTTACCGTCCACCTGAAATAACGCAAGGCCCGCGAAGCGACTGCTTCGCGGGCCTTGTTTTGACATATTATACGATAAATCCGCCGTCACTGGTCAGTACCTGACCGGTGATAAAACCGGCACGGTCATCGGCCAGAAAGGCTACGGCGGCGGCAATATCCTCTGCCGTGCCCAAACGTCCCACCGGAGTTTCCTCGGCCAGCATCTGCAGGACTTCATCCCCCAGCACCTGCACCATGTCGGTATTGATGACGCCGGGCGCCACGCAATTGACCCGGATACCCGAGGGAGCCACTTCCTTGGCAAGAGAACGGGTCAGGCCGATCAGGGCCGCCTTGGTGGAGGAATAGGTCACCTCACAGCTGGCGCCGCGCTGGCCCCAGATGGAGGAAATGTTGATGATGCAGCCCGCCTTCTCGCGGATCATGTTGGGCAGCACCGCCTGAATGGTGTGAAAGGCGCCGTCCAGATTGACCGAAAAGACCCGGTGCCAAAATTCGTCGGTCACATCCTGAAACAGGTGCTGCTCGGAGATGCCCGCGTTGTTCACCAGCAGGGTCACCGGGCCGAAGGCTGCTTCCACGGCACGGATGGCTCCGGTAATGGCCTGACGGTCGGCCACGTCGGCCTGCACCGCCATGGCGCGGAAGCCCTGCTCGGTCAGTTCGTCCACCAGTTCGGCAGCCTTGCCGGCGGCCTGAATGTAGTTGATGCCCACGGCATAGCCCTGACGGGCCAGTTCCCGGGCCACAGCCCGCCCGATCCCGCGGCTGGAGCCGGTAATAAACGCTACTTTGTTCATGGAATGCACCTCCATAAAGGAAAAACGCCATCCGAGTGGATGGCGTTTTATATGGTGGACGATATAGGATTCGAACCTATGACCTCCCGCACGTCAAGCGGATGCTCATACCAGCTGAGCTAACCGTCCGTAATCAGCGAAAGTTATTCTATCACTCATTGAGTGGTTTGTCAACAACTTTTTCGAAAAAATCTAAAAAATTATCCGAGGCCATCATGGCCTCG
>JAZOBG010000174.1:0-6309 GCA_045595865.1 Oscillospiraceae bacterium | reverse complement strand
ACTCCCGCCCACGACCCCAACGACTTTGAGGTCGGTCTGCGCCATAATCTGGAGACCATCCGTGTTCTGGATGACAACGGCAAGGTCAACGCTAACGGCGGCAAGTATGAGGGCATGGACCGCTATGAGGCCCGCAAGGCTGTCGTGGCCGACATGGAGGCCCTGGGCCTGATGGAGAAGATCGACAACTACTCCCACAATGTTGGTACCTGCTACCGCTGCCACAACGACGTGGAGCCCATTATCTCCGCCCAGTGGTTTGTCAAGATGGAGCCTCTGGCCAAGGAGGCCCTGCGCGTGGTGTACGAGGGCGAGACCAAGTTTGTCCCCGACCGCTTTGCCAAGACCTACACCAACTGGATGGAAAACGTCCACGACTGGTGTATTTCCCGTCAGCTGTGGTGGGGCCACCAGATCCCCGTGTGGTATTGCGCCGACTGCGGTAAGATGACGGTCAGCCGCGAGGATGCTGCCGAGTGTGAACACTGCCACTCCAAGAACATCACTCGTGATCCCGACGTGCTGGACACCTGGTTCTCCTCCGCTCTGTGGCCCTTCTCCACCCTGGGCTGGCCCGAGGAGGACAGCGAGGATCTGAAGTACTTCTATCCCACCGACGTTCTGGTCACCGGCTACGACATCATTTTCTTCTGGGTTGCCCGTATGATCTTCTCCGGCTGCGAGCACATGAAGAAGACCCCCTTCCACACCGTGCTCATCCACGGTCTGGTGCGCGACGACAAGGGACGCAAGATGTCCAAGAGTCTGGGCAACGGCATCGATCCGCTGGAGATGGCCGAGAAGTACGGCGCCGATGCTCTGCGCTTCAACCTGATCACCGGCAACAGCCCCGGCAACGATATGCGCTTCTACGTGGAGAAGTGCGAAGCCATGCGTAACTTCGCCAATAAGATCTGGAACGCCAGCCGCTTCCTGATGATGAACCTGACCATCGACGAGTGCAAGCTGCCCGAGAAGCTGGAGCTGGAGGACAAGTGGATCCTGTCCAAGCTGAATACTACCATCAAGGAAGTCACCGACAACATGGAGAAATACGAGCTGGGCGTGGCTTCCGCCAAGGTCTACGACTTCATCTGGGATTCCTACTGTGACTGGTATATTGAACTGACCAAGACCCGTCTGCAGGGCGACGACGAGGACTCCAAGATCCGCGCTCAGCAGGTGCTGTGCTACGTGCTGACCGAGACCCTCAAGCTGCTGCATCCCTTTATGCCTTTCATCACCGAAGAGATCTGGCAGGCTCTGCCCCACGAGGGCGACTTCCTGATGCTGCAGAAGTGGCCTGAGTACGACTCTGCCTTCGACTTCAAGGCTGAGGAGACCGCCATGGAGAGCGTTATGGAAGCCATCTCCGCCGTGCGTACCCGCCGCAGCGAGATGAATGTGCCTCCCTCCAAGAAGGCCAATCTGACTGTGGTCACCGCCAAGGGCGACGTGTTTGCTCTGGGCGAAGCTTTCCTGAAGCGTTTGGCCTACGGCGAGACGGTCACCATCACCGATGCCGCTCCTGCCGACCAGAAGGGCATGGTTTCCGCCGTGACCGCCGATGCCACCATCTTTATGCCTCTGTCCGAACTGGTGGATATCGAGAAGGAGAAGGCCCGTCTGACCAAGGATCTGGGCAAAAAGCAGGGCGAGCTGAAGGGTCTGGAAGGCAAGCTGTCCAACCCCGGCTTCCTGGCCAAGGCTCCCGCCGACGTGGTTGCCGCCGAGCAGGAACGTGCAGAGAAATTGAAGGCTCTGATCGCCAAGCTGGAAGAGCAGCTGGCGAATATGTAAATGAATCAAAAACGCCGCGGAAGCTTCCGCGGCGTTTTTCGAAAGTATGAATGGAGCATTTTTATGGAGATCAGGACCGCAACGATACACGATCTGGACGCTGTAACAGCATTGGAGGCTGTCTGCTTCCCACCGGCGGAGGCAGCAAGCCGGGAGAGTTTTCAAACCCGTCTGGCGGCCTTTGGAGATCATTTTTGGTTGATGTTCGACGGTGAAATGCTGGTCAGCATGGTCAACGGTATGGTGACCGACCTGCCTGATCTGATTGATGAGATGTACCACGATGCCGGGATGCATGATCCCAAAGGCAGGTGGCAGATGATTTTCGGCGTGGATACCCACCCGGATTATCAGCGGAGGGGATTTGCGGAGCGGGTATTGAACCGCGCCATCTCCGATGCACGGGAGCAGGGCAGAGCCGGTCTGGTTTTGACCTGCAAGGACGCTCTGGTTCACTATTATGCCAAATTTGGGTTTGAAGATGAAGGTGTGTCAGAATCCACCCACGGCGGCGTGGTCTGGCACCAGATGCGGCTGACATTTTAAAAGGAAGAAAAAACTCCGAAGTGGTTCAATTTGAGGCCACTTCGGAGTTTTTTACATTTCTTTCAGGTTGTCGACCAAAAAATCCTGCAGTTCCTTGATGGCCGCAGGGTGGCGGGAAGCTCCGCTTTGGGAGGTGACCAGCGCATATGTACGGATCATTTTCGGTTCTACGGGGATACGCAGGGAATTGTGCTGGGTTTCCCAGTGGTGGGTACGGTCCATAGCAAATGCGATTCCGATGTTTTGCGTGACATAGTGGATGCGCGTTTCGGTATCATTGATTTCCATGCCGTTGTGTAGGTGCAGTCCCATCTGGTGGAATCGCTGTAAAACAAGGCGGCGTACACCGGAACGGTTTGAGGTAAAGATCAGGGTCTCGTTGGCCAGTTCAGCCAGAGAAATCGATTCCTGCTGAGCCAACGGGTGGTGTGGATTGACAGTTACAACGACACGTTCATCATGCAGGGGAGTGACACTCATTCCGGAAAGGTCGTCGTTTTCCCAATCGACACCAAACAACGCCAGATCAATACGGCCGTTGCGCAGCATTTCCACCAGATCCAATTCCCAGGCGCTGATCAGGTTGACATCAATGTCGGGATGGGTTTGCATGAAACGGACGACGGCCTCTGCTGCATTGGGACGGTAGACGACCGACATGCCCAGATTGATGGTATGATTCATGGCGGCGCGGGTGGCCTCCACCTGTGCGTGTAGGGCGTCGTATTCGGCCAGGACCTTTTTTGCCTGAGCTAAAAAGCGGGTTCCTTCCTCGGTGATCTGAACGTATTTTGTGGTGCGCAGAAACAGAGGATAGCCGATCTCCTTTTCCAGCTTGGCGATCTGCTGCGACAAGCTGGATTGGGATACAAATAAAGCTTCTGCCGCCCGGGAGAAGCTTCGTGTCCGGGCTAATGTAACAACATAGCGCAGCGGAGTAATATCCATATGCAACCTCACAGGACTTATTACAGTTTCTAATAAGTCGATTATAGATAAATATTTAACAAAAGTCAAGATTCTATATATAATACAGTTGAAAATGCAAATCTTACAATATATGCACAAAATAAGGTTTGTGTTTTTGTAAAAAAACAACAAAAAGAGAAGAGAAAAAGGGGGTCAACTGTCTTGCGCACAATCAATAAGATTATTGACTGGTGCATTCTGGCGTTGGCTGCGATCGCAGGAGCAGTTCTTTTGTTCATGCTTTTGGCGATCTGCTTTTCAACGGTGACCAGAAAACTGTTCAACATGCCTTTCGCATTCCTGATCGACTACGCATCCTACTCGCTGCTGTACATCGCCTTCCTTGGCGCACCCTGGCTGCTGGGTAAGCGCGGTCACATCAACATTGACCTGTTTACCAACATGATGAAGCCCAAGCTTCAGCGGTACTGGCAGGTAGGTCTGGATATCGTTCTGGCCTTTACTTGTCTTGTGATCACCGTGATCAGCTTTATCATCACCAAGACCAATTTTGTCAACGGGGTAGTCATTTCTGATTTTCTGAACACCCCCCAGTGGATCCTGATGATCAGTGTCCCGTTGGGCAGCTTCTTTACTGCGGTTGAGGCCATTCGCCTTGCCATCCGCGGACTGGTTCGGAAACCTGTGGAAGCAGAAGGAAAGGAGGCGCAGGCATAATGGGTAATATGGAATGGTGGCTGGTCCTTTCTTTCCTGATCGGCCTTCTGCTGGTGGTCATGTTTACCGGCATGCCCATTGCGTTCTCGTTCATTATTGCATCCGGTATTTTTATTTACGCCATGCTGGGTATCCCCGGACTGAAACAGTTGGTTCTTGGTATGCGCTCTCAGCTTTGCAACTTTAACTTTACGCCCATCCTGTTCTTTGTCATCATGGGCGAAGTATTCTTCCAATCAGGGATAATCTCGCGCACCATGGACGCTCTGTCCAAGCTGGTGCGTAAGGTTCCCGGGCGTCTGTCTGTTATCACTCTGCTGGGCGGCGGTATCTTTGCTGCGCTGTCCGGCTCCTCTCTGGGCAACACCGCCATGGTCGGCTCCCTGATGGCTCCCGAAATGGTTCGCCGTGGCCACAACAAGGCTATGGTTACCGGCTCCATTATGGCTTCCGGTGCTCTGGCTATGATCATTCCTCCCAGCAATCAGGCTGTTATGATGGGTGGTATCGCGTCCATCTCGGTCAACAAGATCCTGCTGGGCGCCATCGGCCCCGGCATCCTGATGCTGCTTCTGTACATTGGCTATGTGGTTGTCTCCTGTATCCGCAAGCCCTCTCTGGCTCCCAAGGAGCTGGACGAGGTAGAGGAGACCACTCGTGCCGAGCGTGCCAAGTCCATTCTGGTGAACATCGTTCCTCTGTGCTTCATCTTTGTCGTAGTGATCGGTGTCATCTTCTCCGGTTTCGGTACTGCTACCGAGGCTGCGGCTCTGGGCGCTTTGGCTTCCTACATTCTGGCTGCCTGCTACGGCAAGTTCAACTTCAAGCTGCTGATCAACACTCTGATCGGCTCTCTGAAGACCTCCACCATGCTGATGCTTATCATCGCCGGCTCCTCTGGCTTCAGCCAGGTGCTTTCCCTGACCGGCGCCAGCCGTCAGGCCGTTCTGGCCATTACACAGGCTGTCAGCTCTCCCACTCTGGTCCTGTTCGTTATGCTGCTGATCGCCTTCATCATGGGTCTGTTTGTGGAACAGGCTGCCATCATGATGATCTGTCTGCCCCTGTTCATGCCCCTGGTCAGTGCTTACGGCATCCATGAGATCTGGTTCGCCGTGCTGTTCCTGCTCCTGCTGCAGATTGGCCAGTTTACTCCTCCCGTGGGCCTGTCCCTGTTCGTCATGAAGGGCGTTTCTCCCCCGGAGGTTACCATGAACGACATCATCAAGGGCGCAATTCCCTTCCTGATTATTGACCTCATTGCTGTTCTGATCATCGTTCTGATCCCGCCTATTGTTACCGTGATCCCCGGGCTGGCAGGATAAACTCATATTATTTTCTTTGTGATCATCGGCTTAAGGCCCGATCAATAATAAATTGGAGGTAAAACAAATGAAAAAGATCATTGCACTGCTCCTGGCACTGGTCATGGTGTTTGCTCTGGTTGCCTGCGGCAACGACAACGCCGGCAAGAAAGATGAACCCGAGGCTGAGGTCATCACCATCAAGGTGCAGGGTGCTTTCCCCGAAAGCGCTTCCGCATTCTACTACCTGCCCAAGTTCATCGAGTCCGTGAACGAGCGTTCCAATGGCACTCTGAAGATCGAATGGGGCGCCGGCCCCGAAGCCATCCCCACCGATCAGCTGGCTGAGGCCATGCAGAACGGCGTTGTGGAAATGGTTGTCTCCCCCTGTACTTATCTGGTTACCCATGCTCCCATTCTGCGCGGTGTCAAGCTGACCGATGTGGAAAAGATGCGCGCCAACGGCGGCACCGACTACCTGAACGAGATTGCCAACAAGGTTCTGAACTGCCAGTGGCTGGCTTACACCAACGTGAACGCTCCCTACACTCTGGCTGTCAACAAGGAAATCAAGACTCTGGACGATTTCAAGGGTCTGGTCATCCGCGGCACCGCCGCTCACAAGCCCGTCATTGCTGCTCTGGGCGCTGAAATGACCACCATGGGCTGGGGCGATGTCTACTCCGCTCTGGACCGTAACGTCATCGCCGGCTGCGGCGGCACCTACAAGGACTATGTGGACAACAGTCTGGCTGACAAGCTGGGTTATGTCATCGAGCCCGGTTTCTATCAGAACGACACTTCCATGTTCGTGGCCAACCACGTCTGGAACAAGCTGAACGACGTCCAGAAGCAGGCTCTGCTGGACAGTGCCATGGACTGGGAGAAGGACGCTGCTGTTCATTACCCCACTCTGGATCAGGAGTACCTGACCAAGCTGGCTGCTGACGGCGCTACCATCCTGAAGTTTGAAGGCGAGCTGCTGGAGCAGTTCACCAAGCTGGCTTACGAC
>JAZOBG010000173.1:0-5929 GCA_045595865.1 Oscillospiraceae bacterium | reverse complement strand
AGCATCGCATACAGGCAAAACTGCACTTGCCCAAAAATTGCTCGAAAAATATAAATATCCATACCTGTCAATAGACCATCTGAAAATGGGTTTAATTCGTAGCGACAACACAGAACTTACCCCTATGGATGATAATGAATTGACCGAATACTTGTGGCCGATTGTTCGGGAAATGATAAAAACGGCTATTGAGAATAAGCAGAACTTAATTGTCGAAGGTGGCTATATTCCATTCGATTGGCAGAAGGACTTTGGCTCCGAATATCTCAAAAACATTAAATATTATTGTCTTGTAATGACTGAGAAATATATTAGAAATCACTTTGCCGACATAAAGAAATATGCAAATGTCATTGAAAATCGTTTGGATGATGAATGGTGCACAATGGAGAGCGTGTTGGCAGATAATGCAGAAATATTAGCCCTCGCACAGAGGCATAATGTGAACTATATACTCATTGACGATAAGTACGAAATCAATATTGAGTTATAACGATAAATTCCAATTTGTCGAACTGGTCGGTATGGTTTCACTTTCCTTTTCATGGTTTCATTTTTAAGTGAAACCAAATGAAACCATTTGAAACCGTATCATTATTATCAATATACTTCAAAACAGGACGGCAAAGATGCCGTCCTGTTTTTCCGTTTTATTCTTTCTCTTCCTTCAGATCCTCCACCGTCAGGGTCATCAGGTCGTCCTTTGTGGGAGCCTCCAGCGCCGCCACGCGGTTGGCCTGCCGGGCGATGGCGCCCTCAAACAGATTGCGTACGTCGCGGGCGTTGCCGAAGTTCTCGTCCCGCTCCTCGTACAGCTGCTTGAACAAGTCGGCGGCATAGGCCGCACACTCCCCGTCGGGAGCGTAGCCGTTCTTTTTGCACATGGAGGAGAAAATGCTCATCAGCTCCTCCCCGGTGTAGTCCTCAAAGAAGAAGTACTTGTTGAACCGGCTTTCCAGACCGGGGTTGGCGTGGATGAAATCGTTCATCAGTTCGGGGTAACCGGCCACGATGACGATCAGGTCGGCGCGGTGATCCTCCATCCCCTTCAGCAGGGTCTCGATGGCCTCCTTGCCGAAGTCGTTGGGAGAATCGGCATTGGTCAGAGCATAGGCTTCGTCGATGAACAAAACGCCGCCAATGGCCTTCTGAATGACCTCCTGGGTCTTAAGAGCGGTCTGCCCCACAAAGCCGGCCACCAGACCGGAGCGATCCACCTCCACCAGCTGCCCCTTGGACAGCACACCGATGGCGTGATAAATTTTGGACAGCAGACGGGCCACGGTGGTCTTGCCGGTGCCGGGGTTGCCCATGAAGACCAGATGCAGGCTCATGGGCGGCACGGGCAGACCTGCCTCCTGCCGCAGCTTGCGCACCTTGACCAGATTGATCAGGCTTCTGACATCTTCCTTGACCTTTTCCAGTCCGCACAGAGCGTCCAGCTCGGCCAGAAGTTCCTCCAGAGACTGCTCGGGTTCCGGCTCCTCCGCTTTGGCTTCCTGCGCCGCAGGAGCTGCTTTGGGCTCGGGGTCGTCGCATCCCTTTTCGATGACACTGCCGTCGGTGCGGCGGGTCACGAAATCCTTGGCGTTGGCCGGCGCCTTGCCGCCGGATACGCCGTGCAGGTCACAGCAGGCGGTCAGCTTGTCGGCACAGGCATTGACAAACCCGGCCTCACTCTCGCTGACGATGCCGTCCACGGCGGCCAGCAGGAGCAGCAGCAGCGTAAAGGTATCCACAAACCGGCGGGACAGGCTGGTACCCCCCTCCAGATCGGAGCGCACCATGCGGTGGAAGAATTCCGGGATCTCAAAGCCGCCGTATCCGGCCACCTGAGTGCTCAGATCCCAGTACAGGGTGGTGGGCACCGGATTACCCTTGGTGTAGACTGCGTTGTGGTACTCCACGTGCAGCGGAGTCAGTCCGCCGTCGGTCTGCCACAGGCCGGCGGCACTGCGGCGCACAAAGCCGTCGATCTGGGCGGTGAATACCGCGCGCATGGCCGGTTCGGTCATCTGCCGGCGAAAGGCGATGACAGTCTCTTCATACTGCTTGTGGACGGCGGCGGCAGTCATGGGCTGCTTCATGGAACGCACCTTCTTTGGTTCTTTTTGGCCCCATTATACGAAAATTCTATTCCACGGTCAAGACAATCCCAAATTCAGACAATCTTCACAATTTTATCGTTGACGGAACAGGGGAAACCATGTAGAATTGTATGTGTATGTGCAATATTTTGCGGTTGGGTCAGCCCACCGCCCCCAAATATAACGCGAGGTGACTGATTATGGCAGCCAAACGTACCCCCGGTTCCCGACCCGGACTGATTCGATGTGACCACTGCGGCGAGGAGTATTCCGAATCCTATCGCCGCTGCCCCTTCTGCGCCGACTACGACGCCGATGTGGAATACGAGACCCAGCGCATCCGCGCTGCAGCTTACGGCGGCTCCGCCGAACAGGCCGCAGCCGGTCAGCGCACCGCCCCCTCCCGCAGCAGCACCGCCACCCGCAGCGGCGGCAAGCGTGTGGCCCACAGCAACCGCCGGGGCGGCGGATACACCAAGATCTCGGCCGGCAAGATCATTGCATGGCTGCTGTCCCTCATCGTCATCATCGCCGCCATCTGGATCATCGTCACCCAGATCGCTCCGTGGATCAGCAACGGTGACAATGTGGACCCCGACGCCATGAACTCCCCCAGTTCCTCTCCCACCGCTCCCGCTCAGAACACCCCTGACGTCAGCGATCCCTCCCCCAGTCCCTCGGACGAGGAACCCGATGTATCTCCCTCTCCCCAGATCCCCGCAAGCGACACGGCTGCCGGCTTTACGCTGAACAAGAAAGATTTCTCCTTCAGCAGCCAATACCCCGACCCGGTCACGCTGAAGGTCACCTTCTCCCCCGCCGGTACCACCGCCACCATCCACTGGTCCAGCAGCGATCCCGACGTGGCCGCCGTGGACCAAAACGGCAAGGTCACCTACGGTGCCAAACGCGGCAGCGCCACCATCACGGCCTCCATGGCCAACGGCGTGACCCAGACCTGTACCGTCTACAACCAGATGAAAACCGGCGTGGCCTACGTTCCCCCCACGGAAGGTTCCTCGGATCCCGAGCCCTCCGCATCCCGCGGCAGCTATAAGCTGAACAAGACCGACTTCACCTTCTATGAACGGGGCGAATCCACCAAGCTGCGTGTGGACGGCTACACCGGCACCATCCGCTGGTCCAGCAGCAACACCAACGTGTGCACCGTCAGCTCGGACGGCACCGTCAAGGCGGTGGGCAGCGGCAAGCGCTCCTGCACCATCACCGCCACGCTGGAGGACGGCACCGAACTGGAAGCCATCGCCCGCATCTCCATCTCGTAATCCAGACCCAAAAGGGCGCGTTGCAAAATTGATTTGCAACGCGCCCATGTAATAGGTAATCGTGAAAAAGGAATCGGTTCGGTGTCGCTGCGCGACAATTTGAATCATTTCCGAAGGAAATACCACACTTATTCACTCTTACTTTTTACTTCTTACCTGGGAGTGTTGCATTTGCAACACTCCCTCAGTGTGTCAAAGAACTCCCCATTGTACGCACAAATTTCGGTGTGTGCGGGGGTGCACGAGGGGGCGGCAGCCCACCTCGAATTGAATCGAATGCCTCGCAAGCCTTGCGTTGCAAGGCGTAGCGACTCGCAGCGCGAGGACTTTTGTGCCGCATGGCGGCACGAAAGTAACGGCATTTTGAAGCCTGTCAAAAAATCCGAAGGACTTTTTTGACAGGCTGAGGGTGCGCTGCAAATTCGATTTGCAGCGCACCCGATCGGTTCAAATAAGAAAGATCCGGTTTCAGTCTTCCATCAGCGATTCCATTTCGTCCAGCAGTTCGCCAAACAGGTCAAGAGCGGACTGAACGGGAGCAGGGCTGCCCATATCCACGCCGGCGCCCTTCAGCAGGTCGATGGGGTCCTTGGAGCAGCCGCCGGACAGGAAGTTCAGGTAGTCCTTCACGGCATCCTCGCCCTCGGTCAAAATGCGGCGGGACAGCGCAATGGCGGCAGAGTAGCCGGTTGCATACTGATATACATAGTAGTTGTAATAGAAGTGGGGAATACGGGCCCACTCCAGAGCGATCAGCTCGTCGCTGACCATGTCGGGACCGTAATACTTTTCGTTGAGAGCCTTGTACTCGCGGCTGAGCAGATCGGCGGTCAGGGGCTGACCCTCGGCACACAGCTGATTCATGCGCAGCTCGAACTCGGCAAACTGAGTCTGGCGGAACAGGGTGCCCTTGAACTTGTCCAGATAGTGATTGATCAGATAGGCCCGTTCCTTCTTGTCGGTGGTGCGGTCCAGCAGATACTGCATCAGCAGTGCCTCGTTGCAGGTGGAGGCCACTTCTGCCACAAAGATCACGTAGTTCTTGTATGCATGGGGCTGGCCGTGGGAGGTGTACCAGGAGTGCAGGGCGTGGCCCATCTCGTGGGCCAGAGTGAACTTGCTGTCCAGATTGTCCTTGTGGTTGTGCAGCACGTAGGGGTGAGGCTCCGACCCGCCGGAGGAATAGGCACCCGAGCGCTTGCCCACGTTTTCGTACACGTCGATCCAGCGGCTGTCAAAGCCCTGCTGCAGCACCTTGCGGTAATCCTCGCCCAGAGGTGCCAGGGCATCATAGACGGTCTGTTTGGCTTCCTCGTAGGGAATCTCTTTGTCGCCGCCGGGCACCATGGAGGTGTAAATATCGTACATGCGCAGCTCGTCCAGACCCAGCAGCTTTTTACGCAGGCCCACGGAGCGGTGCAGCTTGTCCAGATTGGCGTTGACGGTGGAAATTAGGTTGTGGTACACGTTCTCGGGCACGCGGGTGCTGCTCAGGGCGGCAGCCAGCGTGTTGGGGTACTTGCGCACAGCGGCGTTGACCTTCAGCTGCTTCATATGGCCGTTGATGGTGGCGGCCAGGGTGTTCTTCATGGAGCCGTAGCCGTTGTACATGGACTCATAGGCGTTTTTGCGCAGCACGCGGTCGGCGCTGTCCATATGAATGCCGTAGGAACCGTTGCTGACCGGTTGGGGGTTGCCCTCGCCGTCCACGGCGTCGGCAAACTTCAGGTCGGCGTTGGTCAGCTTGCCAAACACATCCGAAGCGGTTCCGGTGGCTTCGCTGACGGCGGCCAAGATTTTTTCCTCGGCATCGGACAGGATGTGGTCGCGCTTGTCACGCATGCGGGAGAAGGCCAGACGGTACAGTTCCAGGCCGGGCTCGTCCTTGTAGAACTGCTCCAGCACCTCGTCCTCCATCTTCATCATTTCGGGAAGTTCGAAGGCGGTGGCGCTGCGCATGGCCACCATCAGGGAGGTCAGCTTGCCTGCCATGGCCTGATACTTGGGCTCACGGGTGTCCTGATCGTATTTGCGCTGGGCGTAGTTGAAAATGGGGCTGACTTCCTTGCCCAGTTCCTCGTCCAGCTTGACGTATTCGTACAGAGTGGCGGCGCTTTCGCTCAGCCGTCCGGCGAAGGAAGCCAACTGAGGAATTTTCTGTTGAGCGGCGTCAAATGCCTCCTGCCATGCTTCGTCGGAAACAAAAAGATCATCGGTGTTCCAGGTATACTGAACAGGAATTTCACTTCGCTCAGGGATTTTCTTTGCCATAAAGGATTACCTCCTGTCAAATTTGTATCAACATCATATCACATTGCGTCAACAAGGACAATAGGTGTTAACTCCAAAGTACCGGTTTTGGCCTGTATTCTGGCCTTTGCATGGGATTTGGTTCTTTTAAGGAATTGAAATGAGCAGAGAAAGTGCAAAAGGCCCTTGGAGATCCGATTTCTCTGGATTTCCAAGGGCTTTACCTGTTTTGACGACCATCGACTGGACAAAAAAGAGACAGCCTTTCGACTGTCTCTTTGGTGCGCGAGGCGGGACTTGAAGGTG
>JAZOBG010000172.1:0-19954 GCA_045595865.1 Oscillospiraceae bacterium | reverse complement strand
ACACCCTGGCTTCCTCCGACTACGGCTGGCTGAAACACGGCACCTTTGATCCCCGGCCCAGCTACTTCTCCGTTCTGCTGTGGAAGAAGCTGATGGGCAACACCGTCTATGATTCCGGTGAAGAAATCCGTCCCGGCGCCCATGTCTTTGCCCATTCCCGAGCTGACGGCAAGGAAGGCAAGGCTTACCTGATCATCAACAACTCCTGGACCGAGTCTACTACCGTGGAGCTGCCCAAGGGCGCCGTCCGTTACACCTTGTGCGGCAACGGCAATATGCGCAATCGCATTATGCACTTAAACGGCACTCCTTTGGCTCTGGGCGAAAACGACGAGATCCCCGTTATGGAAGGCACAGCACAGAGCGCCGGCACCATCGAGCTTGCTCCAGGCACCTGTACTTTCCTGGTGTTCTGAGCATAACAATTTCAAGAAATGATGCAGCGAGGCTGACGCGTTTTTTCCGCGTCAGCCTCGTTCTCTTTGAAACGTTAAACTTAATTTTCGGTTTCGGTATGCAGCTTTCGATTGAGTTGATCGGTCTTGGTCTTCGTGAAAAAGTAAATACCGATCCAGATAACAGCAAAGCCTGCGGCAAAGATTGCTGTAAAGAATCCGATCGCCGTAAAGTTGCGTGGCATCCAGTCGTTGACAAAATAAATCATCAAATAGTCCAGATACAGAACCCCCGCGTGAATCAAGATGGCAGAGATTAGTGGCAGACTTTCTACCGTGTATATCATCGTGATTCCCGCAGCAATAAATGCCATCAACGAAATCGTCAAGATTCCTTTGCATACCTCGTCCGGTGTAAAACTCTCCACAACACCTGTCGCACCCAAGGTGCCGTAGATAACAGCCAAAACGACAGGACCAAACACGGCAGCCATCAAACCACGCTGCACAAAATTCAATATATGCTTTCTCACGCGTCAAACCTCCTTTTGATGAGCGCAAAACAGCGCCTTGATACATATTCTCTGTACCCGGATTTGAACACCGCATCCACTGCGCCGCTGAAGGTGGTCGAGAAACGCTCCAACCGAGTTTCGTTGGCGATTGCCGATTTATTGATACGGATAAAGCAAGCCGGCAGCATTTCTTCCAGTTCATACAAACGCTGCTTCAGGCGATATTGCGTTCCTGCGGTATCTACGGCATATGTTTTTCCATCAAGGATCGTGATGCATTCAATCTCGGAAAAGGACAGCATCTTCACATCATCTTCCGCATAGGCCACAATTCGGTCGGTTCCCGCGTGCTGCATGACCAGCATCTCGATCTGATCGGTCAGGACAGACCGTCCGTGTACCGTCGCCACCACTTCTTCTTTTTTCTCTTTATCTATGATCAATCGGAAATCCATTAACTTCCCTCCTCGTCTTGCTCATATTGTATCACAACGAAAATCTTCCCTCAACGGCTGCGAAATACCGTTGAGCTGCAAAAAATGACCGTTCACATCCCTTTCCCACATTTTCGCAAAATCGGAGATATAATACGCTCAAACGTAATGTCTACGGAGGAACATGATATGGACGCCATTAAAACAGTTCAGCTGACCAAAAAATATAACGATCTGATCGCCGTCAACGAACTGAATTTGGAAATCAAACAGGGGGAACTCTTTTCCCTGCTTGGCGTCAACGGAGCCGGAAAAACAACAACGATCAAAATGCTCTCCTGTCTTACCAAACCCACAAACGGAGATGCTTTTGTCGATGGGAACAGCATCGTCCATGATGAGGCCCGTGTAAAAGCTGTCATCGGTGTTTCGCCCCAGGAAACCGCCGTTGCCCCCAATTTGTCCGTCAGGGAAAATCTGGAGCTGATGTGCGGGATCCACGGTTTTTCCAGGGAAAAACGCAGTACAAAAATCAAGGAACTTTCCGATCGGTTTGACCTGCAAAGTATCCTCGCCAAAAAGGCCGGAAAACTTTCCGGCGGCTGGCAGCGCAGGGTCAGCATTGCTATGGCGCTGATCAGCGAACCGGAGATCCTGTTTCTTGATGAGCCGACCTTAGGCCTTGACGTGATCGCCCGAAGTGAATTGTGGGGTGTCATTCGAAGCCTGAAAGGCAAGATCACCATCATTTTGACGACGCATTATATGGAAGAAGCCGAGGCTCTTTCTGATCGGATCGGAATACTGAAAAACGGCAAGCTTTTGGCTCTGGGCACCGCTCGTGACCTGATGAAACAAACTTCCGCCGACCGGTTTGAAGATGCGTTTATCTCCATCGTAAAGGGGGTAGCAAAATGAGATTGCTGACTTTTGCAGGCCGCTGTGCAAAGGAGATTCTGCGCGATCCCCTTAATCTGGTGTTCGGGTTGGGTTTCCCGATCGTGCTGCTGGTATTGCTTAGTGCGATACAAGCCAATGTCCCTGTCAGCCTTTTTGAAATCGAGAGTCTTGCTCCCGGCATCACGGTATTCGGACTATCTTTCATGACGCTCTTTTCTGCCACACTTGTCGCCAAGGACCGTGAGAGCGCTTTGCTGCAACGGCTGTACACAACTCCCCTGACCGCAGTTGATTTCATTCTTGGATATATGCTGCCGATCATACCGATCGCGATGGCACAATGCGTTGTTTGCTATCTCACGGCGATCATCCTCGGCCTACCGGTTACGGTAAATATCGTGTACTCCCTTTTGCTGATTATCCCCCCTTCCATCTTCCAAATCGCGCTTGGCCTTCTGTGCGGAAGCATCTTCAGCAGCAAGCAGGTGGGCGGTATTTGCGGTGCACTGCTCACGAATGTATCTGCCTGGCTTTCCGGGATCTGGTTCGACCTTAAACTTGTGGGCGGCACCTTCTGCAAGATCGCAAATCTTCTCCCCTTTGTTCATGCCGTGGAGATCCAGCGTGCAGTGATCAGCGGGAGCTTTGCTGAAATCACTCCACATATTTATTACTTACTTGGTTACGCATTCCTCACAACGCTTGCTGCAGTTCTGCTCTTCCTGCGCCAAATGCGCAAACACTAAAAATGCCAAAGAAACGGCGGCCGCGACTTTATCGTCACGACCGCCGTTCGTTATTCCCTGTTATATACCGATGTTACTTCATTTCAAAGCATAAGCAAAAGGGATATGCCGATGAATTTTTCATCAGCATATCCCTTTTCAACACCAAAAATCAGAATGCAATCTTCATAAACAGTGCCACGCAACAAAGAATCAGTGCGCAAGGCACATACAAGAATCGACCGGCACTGTGCCACAGAGTACCAAGAGGCTTTTGAGCACCCTTGTTGATCTCATGCATCAGATCACTCTTCTTCATGATCCAGAACCAGGACAGCGCACCCAGGGTTGCGCCGATGGGGATAATGTAGATCGACACAATATCCATCCATGGACCCCATTTGTGAATGGGCTCCATGTGCAAACCAAAGCCCAGACAGACCACGCAGAGTATGATCAGAACGGCAGTGCGGCTCAGTTTGGGGAACCGATGCTGCAGAGACTCACCCACGGCCTCAAACATATTCTGCAGAGAACTGACGCCGGCAAAGATCATTGCAACATACAGGATGATGGCAAAAACCTGACCCAGAGGGATGTCCTGCAGGATACGGGGCAGGGTCACAAACAGCAGCGAGGGACCGGCACCCACATCCAGACCATAGGCAAAGCAGGCGGGGATGATAACAAAGGCAGCCACCAGAGCGGCAATGGTATCAAAAATAGCGGTGCGCACGGCAAGAGGTACGGTACGTTCCTTGTCATCCAGATAAGCGCCGTATACGATCATGCCGCTGCCGGTCACTGACAGGGAGAAGAAAGCCTGTCCCATAGCCCAGATCCAGACCATGGGATCCTTCAGATAAGACCAGTCGGCAGTAAACATGAACTTATAGCCTTCGGCAGCGCCGGGCAGGAAGGCAACGCGAATGGCTAGAATCACAAAGATGATAAAAAACACAGGCATCATGACCTTGTTGCTCTTCTCGATGCTCTTAGCGCCGAGCAGCAGGGTCAGCAGGGTACCAACCACCACGATGATGTGGAAGGGGATCACCGAGTAATCGGTGGAGGAGAATGCGCCGAACCATGCACCGGTGTCCACGGTCATAAGATTTCCGGTCAGGGAATCAAACAAAGCCTTGAGAATATAAGCAATAATGACAGCGTAACCCAACGCGATGCACATGGAGCCAGCCAGAGGCAGCCAGCCGATGACATCGCCAACTTTGCCCATCTTCTCACCGCGGGTGGTCCACGCTTCCCGGTAGGAACCCAGTGTACCGGTTCTGGAACGACGACCGATGGAATACTCGGCTGCCAGACCCACCGAACTGAACAAAGCCACAAAAATCAGGTACGGAACAAGAAATGCGCCGCCGCCATAGGAACCCATCTTTGCAGGAAAGCCCCAGACATTGGCCATACCCACCGCGGAACCAACCGCAGCAAGGACAAAGCCCCATTTGCCGGAAAATTTGGAATTCTTCTGTTTCATCGTTGTTCTCTCCATTTCAAAACAGTACGTGTAATTTTTCAAATAGATACACGTCTGCTTGACATTATTCATAAATACTTTATAATGGCAAAGTGGATTTGTCAAATTTATGGTTTTTATCTTTGTCATTACAAATATTTATAGGAAGTGATTAAATGGACCTGAAGAGTCTGAATACATTCATTCAAGTGGCCGAACTGGGTAGTTTTTCCCGCGCAGGCGAAAAGCTTGGGTATTCTCAGCCCACCATCTCGGTTCAGATCAAGCAGCTGGAACAGGATCTGGGCATCAAGCTTTTTGACCGGATCGGACACGCAGTTCGCCTGACCGACAAAGGCCACGATGCTTTGATCTATGCCCAACAAATCTGCCATATGTGTGACGAAATGGCGCAGGGAACCGGACACCAAAGCGAAGCCAAAGGCATCATCCGCGTGGCCATGGCCGACTCACTCTGCTCCCCCATGATCAGCAAAAGCTTTACAAAGCTTCGCGAACATTACCCCAACATTTCTCTGAATGTAACCACCGCAGGCACCACCGAGCTGTTCCGCCTCCTGAACCACAACGAGGTGGATATGGTATGCACGCTGGACAGCCACTTCTACAACACAAACTACATTGTCGCCAGCGAGGAAAAAGTGGGTGTTCACTTTGTGGTCTGTGCAAATCATCCTCTTGCAAAATCTCAGATACTTTCCAAGGAAAATCTGCTGGCTCAGGACTTCCTTCTGACTGAAAAGGACATGAGTTACCGCCGTCAGCTGGATGAATGGCTGGCCCGTGACTCCATTGAATTACACCCCGTGTTGGAAATCGGCAGTGCAGACTTGATTTGTAAGCTGGTGGAAGACGGTGTAGGCATGTCTTTCCTTCCCGACTATGTGACCGAACCTGCCGTCCGCCGTGGCACCGTCGTGCGGTTGTCCATGCATGGCTTTACACCCGAACTCTGGAAACAACTCATCTACCATCGGGAAAAATGGGTCTCTCTGCCCATGCAGGCTGTGATCAACCATTTGGCCGACATCCTGTTGAAAGATTTGTTCATGTAAATCAGATATCAGGAGGACCGTTATGATTATATATTTTTCCGGTACCGGCAACAGCCGCTATTGTGCCCAAATGCTTGCCAAAGTATTAAACGACGATTTACTGGATTCTTCCGGCTATATCAAGCACGGCATCGCCGCCGAACTGATCTCCGGCAAACCCTGGGTCTTTGTGGGTCCCACCTATGCTTGGCAGATGGCCCACATTTTCTCTGACTTCATCCGTACCGGAACGTTCAACGGAAGTGACGAAGCATACTTTGTGCTGACCTGCGGCGGGGACATCGGAAATGCCGGGCAGCCACTTTCTGCACTATCCCGGGAAAAGGGTCTGAAATACATGGGAACTTTGGAAGTGGTCATGCCGGAAAATTATGTTGCCATGTTCTCCGTCCCCAGTGAAGAAAAATCGACTGAAATCATTGCCAACGCAGCCCCCGTTCTGAAAAAGGGTGCCAAGTGTATTGCTGATGGCATTCCCTTTCCTTCCGACAGAATCGGTATCATGGACAAGCTGAAAACCGGCCCTGTCAATCAGGGGTTTTACAAATTTTACGTAAAGGCAGACGACTTTTTCGTTACCGACAAATGCATCGGATGTGGAAAATGCGTGGATGTTTGTATTCTGAACAACATTCAAATGGAATCCGGCAAGCCGGTTTGGGGGCAGTCCTGTACTCACTGCATGGCCTGCATCTGCGGCTGCCCCACCGAAGCGATCGAATACGGCAAACGCAGTTCGGGCAAGCGAAGGTATCAATGTCCTGAATTTAAGTGACCCCAAAATGGAGATGCAAAAATGCATCTCCATTTTCACGTTTTCACTTGTCAATCTCTTCTCCACGAGATATCATAATTAAGACAACAAACAAAAGGAGTATACAAATATGCGTGCATATGAACGACTGATCCGTTATGCTATGGTACATACAACATCCGATCCGGAATCCGAAACCTGTCCCTCCACCGCATACCAGTTTGATCTTGCCGATCTGCTGGTGGAGGAAATGAAGGCGCTGGGCATCAGCGATGCTTTTGTGGATGAGCATTGCTATGTATACGGTACTATCCCCGCCACCGTCGGCTGCGAAGAGAAACCCGCCCTTGGCCTGATCGCACACATGGACACTGCCCCTGATGCAAGCGGCGAAAACGTCAAACCCGTGCTCCACGAAAACTACGACGGACAAAACGTGACCCTGCCCAACGGCACGGTACTCAGCGTAGATAAGTTCCCCTTCCTGCGCTCCATGAAGGGCGAGACGCTGATCACCTCGGACGGCACCACTCTGTTGGGTGCCGACGACAAAGGCGGTATTGCCGAGATCATGACGGCTGCCGAGCAGCTGATTCAGAGCGGCAAACCCCACGGAAAAGTCTGTATTGCTTTCACCCCCGACGAAGAGATCGGCCGCGGTGCAGATAAGTTCGACATCCCCGGTTTCGGCGCCGATTTCGCCTACACAGTGGACGGCGGCGACGTGGGCAGCATTGAATACGAAAACTTTAATGCCGCTGCCGCGCGGGTGGAAATCAAAGGTTTCTCGGTCCATCCCGGCAGCAGCAAGGACACCATGATCAATGCCTCTAACGTAGCCATGGAATTCCACATGGCGCTGCCCGCCATGGAGCGTCCCGAGCACACCGAAGGCCGCGAAGGGTTCTATCACCTGACCGATATGCAGGGCGATGTCAGCAGCGCAAAACTGGACTATATCCTGCGTGACCATGACTTGGGCAAGCTGGAAGAAAAGAAAGCCACCATGGAACATATCGCCCACCGCATGAACGAGCTTTACGGCGAAGGCACCGTCACTCTCCTGCTGAAGGACAACTATCGCAACATGATCGAGCAGATCAAACCCCATTTCCATCTGGTGGAAACAGCCGATAAAGCCATCCGCATGGCCGGACTGGAGCCGGTGGCTGTTCCCGTGCGCGGCGGCACCGACGGCGCCGTACTCAGCTGGATGGGTCTGCCCTGCCCCAATCTGGGTACCGGTGGTTTCAACTTCCACGGCTGTGCTGAATGTACCACCGCCGAGCGCATGGACAAGGCCACCGAGGTCCTGATGAACATTATTGATTTGTACGCACGGTAATTATGCAGTCAACGCCCCCACCTGAAGGAGGGGAAATTCTTGCACGATTACTTAAATTCGGGAGGTTTTGCCGTGAAAACGAAACTTTCTTCACGTTTCTGGTGCGCGTTGGCCCTGTTCAGCCTGATCGGTCAGGTTGCCTGGGTGGTGGAAAATATGTACCTGAACGTCTTTATTTACAAGATGTTCCACGCCTCTGCCGGCGATATTTCGACCATGGTGGCCGCCAGCGCCATTGCTGCTACCGTAACCACTATTCTGATCGGAGCTCTGTCTGACCGGATCGGTAAACGCAAGCTGTTTATCTGCGCCGGATACATTCTCTGGGGCATTTCGGTATTCTGCTTCGGTCTGCTGCGTGTGGACTGGATCTCTTCCGTTTTCCCAATGGTTGCTTCAGCGTCCGCCGTGGGCGTTTCGCTGACCATCATACTGGACTGCGTTATGACCTTTTTCGGCTCCAGCGCCAATGACGCCGCTTTCAACGCATGGCTGACCGACAGCACCGACCATACCAACCGCGGCTCGGCCGAGGGCATCAACTCCATGATGCCTCTGGTTGCCATTCTGGTAGTCTTTGGCGGTTTCATGGCCTTCGATCTGGACAAGGCCGATAGTTGGACTTTGATTTTCACCATCATCGGCATCGTGGTCACGCTGGTCGGCATTCTTGGCTTCTTCCTGATCCGCGACAGAAATACCGTTCCCTCCCAGACCGGATACTGGCATAACGTAATTTATGGATTCCGCCCCTCCACCGTTCGGCAGAACCCAGCGCTTTATATCCATCTGGCCGCATTTATAATTTTCAATATCTCCATTCAGATTTTCATGCCCTATCTGATCATCTACTACGAAGTTTCTCTGTGCATGACCAATTATGTTCTGATCATGGCTCCTGCCATCATCATCGCCTCGGTGGTCACCGCCTTCTGGGGCAAGGCCTACGACAGAAAAGGCTTTCGATTCTCTTCTTTTATCGCTTTGATTGCTCTGATGGTAGGTTATGTTTTGCTGTACCTCTTCCACGCCACCGTCCCCGTATTCATCGGTTCCCTGTTCATGATGTGCGGCTATCTGTGCGGCATGGCGGTATTCGGCGCCAAGATCCGTGATCTGACCCCCACAGGGAAAGCGGGCATGCTGCAGGGTGTGCGCATTTTTTCGCAGGTTCTGGTTCCCGGCGTCATCGGTCCTTTCATCGGTAAGGCAGTTCTGGCCAATGCCGAGCAGATTTTGAACAACGACGGCACCTATTCCTTTGTTCCCAACGAAAACATCTTCCTGGCCGCTCTGGTTCCTGCCGTCATTGTTCTTGTCCTTTTGATTCTCTTTTCCAAAAAAGAGTCTCCCCGTCTGTGTTCTCTGAAAACCCCTTTTGAGTCGGACTCCTCCACCTCATGGGAGAAAGAGTATCCTCGCCCCCAGATGAAGCGTAATTCCTATCTCTCCCTCTGCGGTGATTGGGAGTTATCCTGTAAAAAAGACAAGCAGGAAAAACATTTGGGTGCGATCCATGTTCCATTCCCCCCGGAATCCCGCCTGTCCGGTGTAGAGCGGCAGCTGCAAGGCGGTGAGCAGTATGTTTACCGCAAAGCCTTTTCTCTGCCCGAGGGTTTCCGTCGCAGCCGTGTTCTTCTCAACTTCGGTGCCGTGGACCAGATCGCCACCGTGTATGTTAACGACATCCATGTTGGCAGTCATGCAGGCGGTTATCTTCCTTTTACATTTGACATTACCGATGCCCTGCATGAGGGGGAGAACCATCTGCGGGTGGAAGTGACCGACGAGCTGGACTGCGAGTTTCCCTACGGAAAGCAGCGCCGTGACCGGGGCGGCATGTGGTACACCCCCATCAGCGGAATTTGGCAGCCGGTCTGGCTGGAGAACGTTCCGGAGGAATACATTTCCTCCCTGAAACTGACTCCCACGTTGGACTCCATCACCATAGAAATCAATGGCGGTAAAGCAGACAAACTTGTCATCATTCAAACCCCCGCCGGTCCACTGGAGCACCGTTTCAGCGGCAGAAGTACCGCCATTTCTATCCCTTCGCCCGTCCTTTGGACGCCGGAAAATCCCCATCTGTATTCCTTCACTTTGACCGACGGTGAGGACATTGTGGAGTCCTACTTTGCATTGCGCACTGTGACCATCGAAGAATCCAACGGGCAGGCCTACATCTGTCTGAACGGAAAGCCCACGTTCTTCCACGGTCTGCTGGATCAGGGTTATTTCAGTGACGGTATTTATCTCCCTGCCACCCCCGCAGGTTACATTTTTGACGTCTGCACCATGAAATCCCTTGGATTCAATATGCTGCGCAAACACATCAAGGTGGAGCCCGACCTGTTCTATTACTACTGCGACAAATATGGCATGATCGTATTCCAGGACATGATCAACAGCGGCAAGTATCGCTTCTTCCTTGATACGGCTCTGCCTACCATCGGTCTGAAACGCGGTGTTTCCCACCGGGCATCCAACCGCCGCCGGGAAATCTTTGAACATGGCCTGCGCGAGATGGTCAACCATCTTCACAACCATCCCAGCGTGTGCTATTACACCGTCTTCAACGAGGGCTGGGGCCAGTACGATGCCGACCGCATTTACAAAGAAATGAAGGTGTTGGATCCCACCCGCATCTGGGATGCCACCTCCGGTTGGTTCACGGGTCGGGACAGCGATGTAACAAGCGACCACATTTACTTCCGCAAAATTGAAGTAAATCCCGACCCTGAGCATCCCTGCGTTCTGTCAGAATTCGGAGGATACTCCTGGAAGGTACCGGAACATTCTTTCAATTTAGATCAGACTTACGGGTACAGAAAATTCACCGATCAAACTGCTTTTGTTCAGGCATTGGAAAACCTGTACCGCAAGGAAGTGATCCCCGCCATCCGGAAGGGCCTCTGTGCCGCCGTTCTGACTCAGGTCAGTGATGTGGAGGACGAAACCAACGGCCTTGTGACCTATGATCGTCAGGTGGTCAAGGTGGAACAAACTTCCATGAAAACTTTAAGTGAAGAACTGTACCAAACCTTTGAACAGCAAATTTAAGTATAATCCCCCGGCCTCACGAGTTGATAAGGCCGGGGGATTTTTGTATCACTCATTCAGTTTGAAATGGTTTGCCAGGGCGGAGAGCATTTCCTCCCGGGTGTCACCCTCTCCCGCAGGACGGATCAAGGTGAAAAAACCGCTGTTCAAAAATGCATTGTGCCGTTCCGGGCTATTGACCCGGGCAATACAATCCTTGAAATTCTGCAGCGCCCACTCAGGATCCGGACAGTTTTCGATTACCGAAAGCAAAAACTGCTTTTCTTCGTCTTCCCGGTCAAAAAAGCGCTCCACTGACATAGCCTGCTCAGTCAGCATAATGGCAACATGGTCATAATCTGAAATCTGCCAAAGCACATCGCATGGAATGTTGGTGTCCACGATGACTTTCCTGTCTGCCGACAGGCGGATCAGCTCGGCAACCTCGAAACCGGGCAGTTCCCGACTGTTCCCGTCCACCCACGCCTCATATTCATTTGGAGAACGACTGACAAAATGCTCCCAGGAAGGTTTTGTCTTCATGTAACAGATATTGGGCTGCAGATCCGGTTGTGCAATAGCGCGAATCCGATCCAAATTGTAGTTCTCTCCATAATGAACCATATTATAGCGCTGCGCAAGCATGGCACACATGGTGGATTTTCCTGCGTAGGCTGTGCCGTTGATGAAATAGCAGTTGCGCAAGTAGTCCTTCAAAATATTATTTTCGATCTTCATAACGCATCACACACAGTTCAAAAACTTCAGGAAGGCCGCTTTTCCGTTTTCATTGCGGGCATAAACACCCGCGTGCTCCAGAACCTTGGCAAAAACCAGACCGGTCTCCTTCTGCACGATTTCAAAGGCATTCTCTGCCGTGATTTCATACTTGTCCGCAAATCCCTCGGCCCAATCGGCGTGTTTTACAGTGCGCTCATCAGCACGCAGATCGGCACCGCTGACCAACGCTTCGGAAACGGCACGCAGTTCTTCCTTTAATCGTGCAGGCAGAACGGCCAGACCCATGACTTCGATCAGGCCGATGTTTTCCTTCTTGATGTGGTGCAGTTCGGCATGAGGGTGGTACAGACCCAAAGGATGTTCCTCGGTGGTCAGGTTATTGCGCAGAACCAGATCCAGCTCAAATTTCTCACCGCGCTTGCGTGCAATGGGTGTAACCGTGTTGTGGGACACTCCGTCGGTCTGGGCAAAAATCACGGCATCTGCATCGGTATAACCGCGCCATGCATTCAAAATTCGATCGGCCAGTTCAACCAGACGCCCGGCATCCGCCGCAGTCAGGCGAATCACCGACATGGGCCACTTTACAATGCCTGCCTCCACATCTTCAAACCCGGCAAAAACAAAAGGTGTTTCCACCGTTGCTTTTTCCATGGCAAATGTATACCGCCCGCCCTGGAAATGGTCGTGGGCAAGGATCGAACCACCTACGATAGGCAAATCAGCGTTGGAACCAACAAAGTAGTGAGGGAACTGACGCACAAAGTCCAACAGCTTGGCAAAACAGGCACAGTCGATCTTCATCGGGGTGTGCTCGGCATTCAGGCAGATGCAATGCTCGTTGTAGTACACATAGGGTGAATACTGCATAAACCACGGAGAACCGTGAACAGTGATAGGCACAATACGGTGATTCTGTCGGGCTGGATGGTTCACACGGCCTGCATAGCCCTCGTTTTCGGCACACAGCTGGCAGCGAGGATAATCCGAGGCCGGCAGATCCCGGGCCGCCGCAATGGCCTTGGGATCCTTTTCCGGTTTGGACAGGTTGATTGTAATATCCAATTCGCCATACTCAGTATCTGCTTTCCACTGCACGTCCTTGGCAATGCGATCACGGCGGATATAATTTGTGTCCTGACTGAATTTGTAATACCAGTCGGTGGCCCGTTTCGGTGATTCGCAGTACAGCATCTGAAAATGCTCCATCACCTGCGCCGGACGGGGTGTCAGGCGTCCCATCAGTTCGGTATCAAAGAGATCGCGATAAACCACGGAATTTTCCTGCAGCACACCGCGTTCATGGGCATCATCCAGAAGAATATTCAGGATCTGTGCCAGACTGCCCACCATCTCTCCAGTGGGTGGAGTATAGCTGTCCAGCCCCAAAACATCCAGAATGGTGTTAATGGCCCAACTGTATTCACAGGGCTGGATCAGTTCGGTGTGCAGCGCATAATCGGCCAGTGCCTTGATGGCAAGATCACGCATGACCCAATTCCCTCCTAATCAAAAAATAACGCATGAACCAACAGGGCGAATAGCAAGTACATAGCAGGAACCTTTCCCAAAAAGATCTTCCATCTCTGTTTTGAACTGTTCCAGCTTTTCCGTGGGAACAAAGGCCTGAATGGTACCGGCAAAACCTCCGCCATGAACGCGAATGGCCCCTGTACCCTTCAACAGTCTTCTTCCCACCGCCAACGCAAGAGAAATCGCCTGCCGCTTCGGTTCATTGCAGGTGTAGATGTTCTGCAGCAGCATGGCAGAGGACAAGCCGGACTGGTTAACCAGAGCAAGGAATCCCGTGAAATCGCCGCGACGCAGTGCATCCGCTTCCCACTGTGCCCGCTCATCGTCATCATAAAAATGCATGGCACGCAGGACGGCGCGGTCACCGCAGGTTTCCCGCAACGCACAGATTGATTGCTCAAGCTGTGCCCGGGGAACCTGTCGCAGGACCTCTTTTCCAAAGAAGGCTGCAACCGCTCCCATTTCCCGGGGAATCTCGGCATAGTCCTCGGTCAAATCGGCATGGCAGGAACCGGTATCCACAATACACAGCACGTGTCCGGCCTTTGCAAACTCAAACTCAATCCGCTCAATCACCGGTTCCGCAGTATCTGTAAAGTCAATCGACACCACACCACCAACCGAAGATGCCATCTGGTCCATCAGGCCGCATGGTTTGCCAAAATAGATATTTTCCGCATATTGACCTACTTTTGCAATCTCAACAGCATCCAATGCGCTGTCACAGAAAAAATAATTAAAAATGGTTCCGATCAGAACTTCATACGCAGCTGAAGAGGACAGCCCGGAACCGGACAGCACCTCGGAGGTAACACAGGCATCAAATCCACCGACTTTATAACCCAGTTGAGTCATTTGGGTTGCTACACCGCGCACCAATGCAGCCGAGGTTCCCCGTTCTTCTTCGCTGGGCAGCAGATTGTCCAGGTCCATTTCCAGCATCGGATATCCCTCCGACCGGATACGGACAACATTGGTTCCATTGGGCGCGGCGCAGGCAAGCATGTCCAGATTCACACTGGCACAAAGCACGCGACCGTGCTGGTGATCGGTGTGATTTCCACCGATCTCAGTTCGTCCGGGAGCACTGAACAAAGTAACCTGTGTCTGCTCAGCAGGTGCAAAGGCAGCTTCATAGGCTTCCGCAAGCCGGATTGCTCTGTTTCGTGCCGCAGCCAGTTCTTTCTCATTGTTGGACGGAGTATACAACAATGTCAACGCGGAATCACAGTCTCCTTTTTGCAGAGCGAAAATCAATTCTTTGCAGGTTGCCACAATTTGCACCCACCTTCCACACTTCGGTTTCAAATCTTCATTTCATAGTAACACAACTGTTCAACCCCCGCAAGGGTACACAAATAGAAAACCTTCGGCAACTTAGTGCACCGAAGATTTTCTTCCGTTTAACTTAATATTGGCAGCTGCACGTGGAATGTATTTACCCCTTCTCTGCTTTCCGCCCAAATTTTTCCCTTATGCGCCTCCACAATGGTCTGTGCGATGGACAAGCCCAAGCCATAGCTTTGATTCATGCTGCGCGCAGAATCTACACGATAAAATCGCTTGAAAATATTTTTCAGGTCGTCCGAAGAAATCTCATCCCCTATATTGGTCACTGTCAGCAGGCAAACCGAACGACCGACACGCTGCAGCTTCAAAGACACAGCAGTATCCGTATAGGAATATTTCTGAGCATTATCCAGCAGAATGTCGACTACCTGTCGAATGTGGGATTCACTTATTCTGGCCCGAATATCCGAATGGATCTCCGTTTCAAATGCAAGCCCTTTTTCAAAAAATACGGCTTCAAACGGCAGGCTTGCCTCGGTAACGGCCTGACTGAAATCAATGTCCGCAAAACTCATATTATTGGCCCCGTTATCCACACGGGCCAGATCCAAAAGACTTTCGGTCAATCCCCGCATTTGCCTGGAAACCGTCAAAATGTTTTGGGTAAATGTTGCGCGCGCCACATCATCGCACCGGGGATCCTGAAGCAGTTCTGCATTGGTCGTAATCACGGTAAGCGGAGTTTTCAGTTCATGAGAGGCATCGGCAACAAACTGGCGTTGCTGATTCCATGCCATTTCCACCGGTTTGACCGCCCACCGAGCCAACAGCAAGCTGATACCCAAAAACAGCAGAAAACTAAGTGTCCCAATGACTACGCATGTCCGGATCAGATCTTTCATCGTATTGATTTCACTGGAAATATCCGCAAAAATCAAACGTTGTCCCATAGGAACCGAAACCTGCAAATAGCGCAGATTATATTCTGAAATCACACCGCTTTGCTTATCCGACGAGGTCGATATCCGAATCAGCTCAGTCAAAAATTCCCGATCGGACAAATCGTAATATCCGCCGCCGGTAGCAACTACTTCGCCCCTCTGTCCTATTTGCAAGGAGAAAAACGGCAGCCGGATCTCTTCTGGAGGTTCATCCGGACGCCCCATATGAAACGGATCGGACGCAATAGACTGCATCATTTGAATGCTCTGTGTTTCCAGATTGTTTTTTGTAAAATTCAAGACTAATCCCAGGATCACGCAAATCATAATGGTCACAATCGCCATCATAATACAGACAAATTTGATCCGCAGCCGTTTCAGCACGGTTCATCCACCTCCAGATGGTAGCCCAGCCTTCGAATGGCCTCAATGCGTACATTGGAACCAATGCCGGTCAGTTTTTTCCGCAGAAAACCAACATATACCTCCACATGATTCTCCACCGCATTGGAGTCAAAGCCCCACACGCGGGATAAAATCACTTCCTTTGGCAAATTGCGCCCCTGTGCCTGAAGCAAATGGCGCATAACATCAAACTCACGGGCCGAAAGGCGCACACTGTTCCCACCACACACCAGCATACAGGTATCCAATTCCAGCGATGTATTGCCGTAAGTCAGTTCATTGACCTGGTTTCCTTGTCGCCGGATCAATGCATTGATGCATGCCAGCAATTCCCTTGTATCAAAGGGCTTGGTCAGATAATAATCGGCGCCGCAGTTCAGTCCATGGATGCGATCCTCCACCTCAGATTTGGCGGTCAGCATTAAAATCGGAGTGCTGCATCGCTTTGCACGCACCGATTTGGCCAGAGTATACCCATCCATTTTCGGCATCATAACGTCCATAATCAACAAATCATAAATCCCCAGTTCGGCATATTCTTCCCCTGCCTCGCCGTCATACACCACTTCCACCTCAAACCCTTTGCTCTGCAAAAGAGTTTTCAGCGTATTGGCCAGGATCTTTTCATCTTCAATAATTAAAATTTTCACTTGAATCACCAGCTACAGTTCTTGATAATATCATACTAATTCCAGACTCTGAAATAAAGCTGAAAATGTTAACATTCTTCGTTCTTTGGAAATTTTTCGAAAACACAGTACCCTGACAAAAGTTCAACTTGACTTTTGTACTCCAATCAACTAAAATATACTTTAATGGTTTAAAGCAAAAAATCATCCAGCTACCATCGGAAAGGAACGAACCGATTATGCCTATCACTGACCTTCTGGAACGCAACAGCAAACTGTACGGAAGCGAGATTGCTTTGGTTGAAATCAATCCCGAATTGCAGGAGACCCAACGCGTAACCTGGAAAGAATATGAACTGATCCAACCCACATCCACCGTGCCCTACCGCCGTGAGATCACTTGGTCGGTTTTTGATGAAAAGGCCAACCGTGTAGCCAATCTTTTGCTGAGTCTGGGCATCCGCAAGGGGCAAAAGATCGGCATCCTGATGATGAACTGTCTGGAATGGCTTCCCATCTATTTCGGAATTTTGAAATCCGGTGCAATTGCCGTTCCCCTGAATTTCCGTTACACGGCGGATGAAATCAGTTACTGTGTCAAACTCGCCGATGTGGATATGCTGTTCTTTGGCCCCGAATTCATTGGCCGCGTAGAATCCATCGCACATGAACTGGGCAAGGAGCATCTGCTGATGTTTGTGGGTGATGTATGCCCCTCCTTTGCCGCCGATTACCACTCCGCTGCCGCCAACTGCTCCAGCATTGCCCCCAAGGTTCTGATCGACGATGAGGACGAAGCCGCCATCTATTTCTCCTCCGGCACCACCGGTTTCCCAAAGGCCATTCTGTTGCGCCACAAGGCTCTGCTTCAGTCGGCCCGCATGGAGGCCAACCACCACGAAATCACCCATGAAGACGTTTTCCTATGCATTCCGCCCCTGTATCATACCGGCGCCAAGATGCACTGGTTCGGTTCTCTGTTTACCGGCGGCAAGGCTGTTTTGCTGAAAGGCAACTCTCCAAAGGCAATTTTTGATGCCGCTTCGCAGGAACGCTGCTCTATGGTCTGGCTTCTGGTTCCTTGGTGTCAGGATATTCTGGCTGCGTTGGATCGCGGCGATTTGAACATCCGCGATTACAATCTGGACCAGTGGCGCCTGATGCACATTGGCGCCCAGCCCGTTCCCCCTTCTCTGATTCGTCACTGGATGGAATACTTCCCTCATCACAAGTACGATACCAACTATGGTCTGTCCGAATCCACCGGTCCGGGCTGTGTCCACCTTGGCATGGAAAACATTCATAAGGTGGGTGCTATCGGTGTTCCCGGTTACGGCTGGGAGGTCAAAATCATCAATGAGGACGGCGAAACGGTCACTCAGGGTGAAGTTGGTGAGCTGTGTGTCAAGGGTCCCGGTGTCATGGTTTGTTATTACCATGATCCCGAAGCGACCGATCATGTTCTGAAAGACGGCTGGCTGCGTACAGGCGACATGGCCCAACAGGACGAAGACGGTTTTATCTTCCTGGTCGACCGCAAGAAGGATGTGATCATCTCTGGCGGCGAAAACCTGTATCCCGTTCAAATCGAGTCCTTCCTTTCTGCCTGTCCCAAAGTGCACGATGTTGCAGTCATCGGCCTGCCCGACAAGCGTTTGGGCGAAATTGCCGCTGCCATTATTCAAATTAAGGACGGCATGGAGTGTACCGAGGATGAGATCAACGCATTCTGCAATGATCTGCCTCGCTACAAGCGTCCTCGTAAAATCATCTTTGCCAATGTCCCCCGCAACGCTACCGGAAAAATCGAAAAACCAAAACTGCGTGAAACTTATTGTGCAGTTCGACTGGTCGAGGCGCAGAATCAGGCTTAATACATACACTCCCCGGTACCTTCGCCGGTGCCGGGGAGTGTACATCCGCAAAAAAGTTTGAAAAAAACAAAATTTCCTCTTGCATCTTTCAAAAAAGTATGGTAGTATACTCAAGGTCCTTTCGAGGATACACCGTTTCCGGGTGTGGCGAAGTTTGGTATCGCACTTGACTGGGGGTCAAGGGGCCGCAGGTTCAAGTCCTGTCACTCGGACCAGAAAAACGTCTGCTTTACGCAGGCGTGTTTCTTTTTCTTCTTTTCAAATAGTTCCTGCGATGCTACAATATAATCACCAATCCATTGGAGGAATTCCCATGAAAAAACTGTTTGCTCTCCTTCTAACGCTGATTTTGATCTTTGGTATGACCGGCTGCAGCGACGAATTGGCCAATGCTGCACTGGATCTCGCCATTGATATGATCGTAGAATCCGAGAATCATCAGGACACCGTTGATTCTCTGGGCGGCGAAGATGGCCCGTCTACTGGCTTCTACGACGAGGACATCACCGACTATCCGGAAACCTCAAACTCCTACGATGAATCCGACCCCATTTATACCGACAGCCTCCCCGAAACTGAATCGCCCGGGGAAAGTACTGCTCCCATCGACGAGGACGGCTGGTATTACAGCGCCGAAGATGTATCTCTCTATCTGTATACTTACGGCGAACTGCCTGACAACTTTATCACCAAGGACGAAGCCGAAGACCTGGGTTGGACGGGTGGCAGTGTAGAGCGATATGCTCCCGGTTATGCCATCGGCGGCGACTATTTCGGCAATTACGAGGGCCTGCTCCCCAAGGAAAAGGGCCGTACTTATTATGAGTGCGACATCGACACCGACGGATATCATAGCCGCGGTTCCCGGCGCATTGTCTATTCCAATGACGGGTTGATTTATTATTCGGATGACCACTATGAGAGCTTCATACTGCTCTACGGCGAAGAATAAACATTACTGACATCATCAGGTGGTATGCTCCATGCTCAATATCATTGAAATCACCGACTTTTCTGCCTCCGAACTGGACGTCTATACCCGACTTACCGAAAACCAGCTGGTCAACCGCGAGCACCCCGAACAGGGCATGTTTATTGCAGAGAGCCCCATTGTTATTGAGCGCGCTCTGAATGCAGGCTATGAACCGGTCTCTTTCCTGCTGGAGAAAAAGCACATTGAAGAACAGGCGCAGGATATCCTTACCCGTTGCCCCAATGTCCCGGTTTACACGGCCGAGTTTGATGTGCTGACCCAACTAACCGGCTTCAAACTGACCCGCGGTGCCCTCTGTGCCATGCGGCGCCCCAAGCTTCCTTCCGTGGAGGAAGTATGTGCCAGAGCACGGCGAATCGCCGTGTTGGAAAATGTTATGAACCCTACCAATGTGGGCGCTATTTTCCGTTCTGCCGCCGCGTTGGGCATGGATGCCGTGCTGCTGACCCCTGCCTGCAGCGATCCCCTGTACCGCCGCGCCATCCGGGTCAGCATGGGTACCGTATTTCAAGTTCCCTGGACATGGCTGGACTGCGACTGGCCAACTCCGGGTATTCAAGGCCTTCGAAATCTTGGCTTCAAGACGGCTGCCATGGCTCTCAGCTATGATTCAATCAGCATCCGCGACCCTCGTCTGGGCGAAGAAGATAAACTGGCCATTATTTTTGGAACCGAAGGTGACGGTCTTTCCCACCGGACTATTGCCGACTGTGATTACACGGTTCGTATTCCCATGACTCACGGTGTGGACTCCCTGAATGTAGCCGCCGCCAGCGCGGTCGCATTCTGGGAACTTCAGATCCATTGACCAAAGGGAGCGCTTCAGAATACAAATTCTGCAGCGCTCCTTTTCTTATAGAGAACCCGCGGGAAACCCACGGCTTTAG
>JAZOBG010000171.1:0-12317 GCA_045595865.1 Oscillospiraceae bacterium | reverse complement strand
GCACAAAACATCCGTAACGTCTGTATTCTGGGACACGGCGGCAACGGTAAAACCTCCCTGGTGGAGAACCTGCTTTATGTGACCGGCGGCACCGATCGACAGGGCAGACCTGCCGACGGCAACACCGTTTGCGACTACGATCCCGAGGAGATCAAGCGCCAGATTTCTATTTCCATGGCGGTTGCTCCCATCGAATATAATGGTTGTAAGATCAACATGCTGGACTGCCCCGGCTTCTTCGATTTCTCCGGCGAAGTCATGCAGGCTCTGCGTGGGGCTGAGTCCGCCATCATCGTCTGCTCCGCCAAGGACGGCCTGTCCGTGGGCGCCGAGCGCGCATGGAAGCGCCTGGCCAAGACCAAGCTGCCCCGCCTGATCTACATCTCTAAGCTGGACGAAGAGAACGGCGACTTCAACGGCGTGTTCAACGCCCTGCGCGAAAAGTTCGGCAAGGCCGTTGCTCCTCTGATCATCCCCATCTGGGACGACAACAAGAAGGTCACCGGCATCGTGGACGTTCTGCACAAGAACGCCTTCACCATCGAAAACGGTAAGACCGTCGAGATCGCCCTGCCCGAGGATAAGGTCCCCGTGGTCGAGGAACTGTACGAGGCTCTGAAGGAGTCCGTGGCCGAGACCAGCGAAGAGTTCATGGACAAGTACTTCTCCGGCGAGGACTTTACTTATGCCGAGATGCTGACCGGTCTGAAGGCCGGTATCCGCGATCTGTCTCTGGTGCCCGTTCTGTGCGGCAGCGCCGTGACCGGTCTGGGCAACAAGCAGCTGCTGCAGGCCATTGTCAATCTGCTGCCCAATCCTCTGGACGGCCCCCTGCAGATGTGCGAGAACACCGACGGCGATCCCGAAACCTTTATCGTTTCTCCTGAGGCCGCTCCCTGCGCCTTCACCTTCAAAACTTCTTCCGACCAGTACGGCAAGTACTCCTACGTCAAGGTCATGTCCGGCAAGCTGACTTCCGATATGACTCTGGTCAACGCCACCACCGGCGTGTCCGAGAAGATCGGCCGTCTGTACTCCATGAAGGGCAAGAAGGCCACCGAAGTCAAAGAACTGGGCTGCGGTGACATCGGTGCCATCGGCAAGATGGACAAGGTCAAGACCAATGATACCCTGTGTGACTCCCGCAAGGTCATCAAGCTGGCCAGCGCCGAGTATCCCGAGCCCAACTACTCCATGGCCATCGCCCCCAAGACCAAGGGTCAGGAAGATAAGGTCGCTGCCGGTCTGATCCGCATGAACGAAGAAGACCTGACCTTCACCATGGTCAACAATGCTGAGACCAAGCAGATGGTGGTCACCGGCACCGGTGATATGCAGCTGGACGTTCTGGTTTCCCGCCTGAAGAGCCGCTTTGGTGTGGATGCAGAGCTGTCCACCGCCCGCGTGCCCTTCCGTGAGAAGATCCGCCGCAAGGTCGAGGTCCAGGGCCGTCACAAGAAGCAGTCCGGCGGCCACGGCCAGTTCGGCGACGTCAAGATCCGCTTCGAGCCCGGCGACACCGAAGAGCTGCAGTTCTGCGAAGAAGTGTTCGGCGGCGCCGTGCCCAAGAACTTCTTCCCCGCAGTCGAAAAGGGCCTGCGTGACGCCGTCAACCACGGTGTTCTGGCCGGCTACCCCGTCGTTTACCTGAAGGCCACTCTGTTCGACGGCTCCTATCACCCCGTCGACTCCTCCGAAATGGCCTTTAAGACCGCCGCTCAGCTGGCTTACAAGGCCGGTTTGCCCGATGCCTCCCCCGTCCTGCTGGGGCCCATCGGCGAGCTGAAGGTCACCGTGCCCGATCAGTACATGGGCGATGTCATCGGCGACCTGAACAAGCGCCGCGGCCGCGTCATGGGTATGAACCCCAACGAGGACGGCGATCAGGTCATCGAGGCTGAGGTCCCCATGGCCGAGATGAGCTCCTACGCCATCGACCTGCGCTCCATCACTCAGAGCCGCGGCACCTTCACCTACAAGTTCGTCCGCTACGAGGACGCACCTCCTGCCGTTCAGGAGAAGGCCATTGCCGAAGCCAAGGCTCTGGCTGAAGCCGAATAATTGCATCCAATAAAAATCACCGAGTTCAAATGTGACTCGGTGATTTTTTGTTCAAACGAACTATGAAAAAGTGACTTGTTTTCAAATTGCTTTCCCGGTGTCTCAACATTACAATATAACCAAGACCTGCAGGAAATATCTTTGAAAGGAGACACTTATGGAAAACACGGGTAATTACTACTTGATCCGCCATCTTGTTATATTCACCGGGCTGTCTGACCGAACGATTCGCAATTACATTTCAGCCGGTTTGCTGCAAGGAGAAAAGATAAACGGACTTTGGCACTTCACGCCGGAACAGGTACAGTGTTTTATCTGCCACCCGGCTGTACGCCCAAGCATTCTGGCGAAGCAGAATTCCGCCATTTATGACTTTCTTCTCGATAACAAAAAGAACACCTGCGAATCCTGTTTGATTTTGGATCTTCCGGGTAAAAACAAGAAGGAAATCGCGGAATACTTTTGTTATCAAATCAGCAACGAGGGCTACGATAATATACATTTTTCATTCGACGGCGTTCCAAGTGTTCCGAGAATCATTCTGAAAGGCGATACCACACAGGTGATGCGTCTGGTCAATGGTTATATGCAGAAACACGGTCTCGATCAACCTGTCTGATCACTTTCTTCGCAAAAAAAGGCTATTCTATCACACGATAATGATTATCAAATTTCGAAACGTTAAAACCGTTTCGAAAAGCCGATAAAACGGCTTTTGCCAATTCAAATCAAAAATTATTTGAATTGGCTCGATATTCATTGCAATGGTTAATGGCAAATTTTCTTTGAAAATTTGTAACCAAATCGTAGATTTGGTGTCGAAATAGTGGCTGCTGCACTATTTCGACTTCCTATAACCATTATAAAACGCCCCCTGCAAACGCACGGGGCGTAAATCATAATTGTCAATCCGCATATAACGCGGTGGACAGATACCGATCCCCCGAGTCGGGCAGCAGCACCACGATGTTTTTCCCCTTGTGTTCGGGGCGCTTGGCCACCTCAATCGCCGCCCACAGGGCGGCACCCGAGGAGATACCCACCAGCACGCCCTCCTGATAGCCCATCTGACGGGCAGTCTCCATAGCGTCAGCATCGGTGACCGGAATGACCTCGTCGTACACAGCGGTATCCAGCACGGCGGGCACGAAGCCCGCACCGATGCCCTGCAGTCCGTGGGGGCCGGCTTTGCCGCCGCTGAGAACGGCAGAGGTGGCAGGCTCCACCGCCACGATTTTCATTGCGGGATTTTTCTCTTTCAGATACCGTCCGGTTCCGGTGACCGTGCCGCCGGTGCCGGCTCCTGCCACGAAAATATCCACCGCACCGTCGGTGTCGGCCCAGATTTCGGGGCCGGTGCTGTCGTAGTGAGCCTGCGCGTTGGCAGGATTGACGAACTGGCCGGGGATAAAGCTGCCGGGTATCTCTTTCGCCAATTGCTCCGCCTTTTCGATGGCCCCGGTCATGCCCTTTGATCCCTCGGTCAGCACCAATTGGGCGCCGTAGGCCTTCATCAGGGTGCGCCGTTCCACGCTCATGGTGTCGGGCATGACGATAATGACCTTGTAGCCCCGCACGGCGGCCACCGAGCACAGGCCGATGCCTGTGTTGCCCGAGGTTGGCTCAATGATGGTCGCACCCGGCTTCAGCACACCCCGGGCCTCAGCATCGTCGATCATGAATTTGGCTGCACGGTCTTTCACCGAGCCGGCGGGGTTAAAATATTCCAACTTGGCCAGAAGCTTTGCCTCCAGTCCAAGACTCTGTTCCAGATGGGTCAGCTCCAGCAAAGGAGTATTGCCGATCAACTGCTCGGCGCAGGTATAAATGCGTGCCATATATCTCATCCTCCAAAGGAATGTATTCTCAATAGGGAGTATATTCTTCTCCGACCCGCTTTGTCAACAGGGCAACTCTGGCTCGTTTGATTGACGGAACCGGGCGTATCGCTTATAATGCAAGTACTTCCAATGAAAACGGAGACCGCCATGAAACGTTTGCTTTGCCTCGTTTTTCTGATTCTTCTGTTCCTGCCCGGCTGCAGTGCCAAACCGACCCAGCAGCAGTTTTTCGCCATGGACACCGTCATGTCAATCACCGCCTATGGCAAAGACGCCGGGGATGCCGTCACCGCCGCCGTTGCGAGGGTCAACCGGTTGGAGAGTCTGCTCTCCCGCACACGCACCGGCAGCGAGGTGACCCAATTGTACCTGTCCGCCCCAGAGGCGGTGACCGTTTCGGAGGACACTCTGCGTGTACTCTCTCTGGCAGCTGAGTGGCATCAAAAGACCGGCGGCGCCTTCGATGTGACGGTCGCCCCGGTGACTGCCGCATGGGGGTTCGGCGGCAGCGGAGCGTATCAGGTTCCTTCCGCCGAAAAACTGACCGAACTGCTGGCTTTGGTGGACGGTTCTTCCCTCGTTCTGACCGAAACTTCCGCCGCTCTGCCTGCGAAGGGCATGGAGATCGACCTGGGCGGCATCGCCAAGGGCTACGCCGGCGCACAGGCCGAGCAGGTGCTGCGTACCCACGGCATCGAGTCCGCCCTACTGGACTTGGGCCGCAGCATTACGGTCATCGGTACCAAACCGGATGGCAGTCCGTGGCGGGTGGCCGTGCAGGATCCCGCCGACAGCAGCGGCACGGTAGGGGTACTGTCCCTGAAGGACTGCTCGGCGATTACTTCGGGCGGCTATCAGCGGTACTTTGAACAGGACGGCGTTGTTTATCACCACATCATCGACCCCCGAACCGGTTGCCCCGCCGATTCCGGCCTGATCTCTGTCACCGTGGTGTGTCCGGACAGCACCCTGGCTGACCTGCTTTCCACTGCCGTGTTTGTCATGGGCGAGAAAGATGCCCTGAACCTCCGGCGTGCCGAGGGCGGCTTTGAGCTGATCCTGGTCACTGACGACGGCCGCGTGGTGATTACCAACGGCCTGACTGATCTGTTTGAGCCAGACAAAAACTCAGCCTATCTCTTTGAATACGCAGAATGACAAAGCGCGGGAGCTTCGGCCCCCGCGCTTTCGCATTTCTGTTAACAGTTCGGTTTATTCCGAAACTGCCCCCACTCGTCCATGGACTTCTCGGCAGCTGCCACGGTATCCACCAGAGTTTTCAGGGCTTCCATCGGGTACTTTCCGGATGCCGTCTCGCCGGTGAGCATGACGCAGGCGGCACCGTCATACACGGCGTTGGCCACGTCGGACACTTCGGCGCGGGTGGGTCGGGGGTTGCGCATCATGGAATCCAGCATGTGGGTGGTAATGATCACGCCCTTGCCCCGGGCCGTGGCACGCCAGGTGATTTCCTTCTGAGCAACAGGAACTTGGCAGACGGGGATCTCCACCCCCAAATCGCCGCGGGCCACCACGACGCCGTCAGCAGCCGCAATAATCTCATCCAAATTGTCGATACCCTCGCGGTTTTCAATTTTGGCAAGGATACGAATGTTCTCGCCACCCCACTTTTTCAGTTCGGCGCGAGCGGCAGCCACATCAGATGCTCTTCGCACGAAGGAGATCATCAGAAAGTCAAACCCCTGCTCCACGGCAAACCGGATGTCCTGTTCGTCCTTTTCGCTGAGATAGGGCAGGGCAATGGATACGTCCGGGATATTGACCGATTTGCTGTCGGACAGCTCGCCGCCGTTCTCCACGGTGCAAATGATGTTCCTCCCCTCCACCCGGGACACGATCAGCTCTACCAGTCCGTCATCCAGCAGGATACGGCAGCCTTCGGTTACCTCCCGGTGCAGGTCGGCATAAGTCACCGAAACCCGGGAGTCATCCCCGGTCACAGCTTCGGTGGTCAGAGTGAACTGTGCGCCCTTTTCCAGCACGACGGGGCCATCGGCAAAACGGCCAATACGAATTTCGGGACCTCCGGCATCCAGTATGGCAGCCACAGGGCGGCCTAGCTGTTCCCGCACCCGTTTGAGCTTGTCCAGCAAAGCCTTCTGTTTCGCATGGGTTCCGTGGGCCGCATTGATGCGGACGGCGTCCATGCCACCCAGTACCAATCGGCGCATGACCTCTTCGCTGTCCACCGAAGGGCCCAGCGTACAAACGATCTTTGTCTTTGGCATGGAACATTTCCTCCCAAATCAAAAGGGGAGCCGCCTTATACGAAGCGACTCCCGGCTTTCTTTATTCTTCTTCCGCGACGGGTCTCTCCAGTTTGGAAACCAGCGCCCACTCCACATGGCGGTCAACAAATTCCACCACTTTCACGTGAAGGTCACAAACGTCCACTTCCAGCTGGCTGCCGTCTTCCGGAATGACCGACAACTGAGAGAACACCAGTCCGCCCAGTGTATCGTACTCCTCATCTTCGGAGAATTCGATCTCCAATTCCTCAGCCAGCAGGTCCAGTTCGGCAGAGCCGGCCACCTTCCAGAGGTTGTCCTCCAGTTTGGTGATCTCCTGCTCATCCTGAGGATCAAACTCATCGTAAATATTGCCCACGATCTCTTCCAACAGGTCTTCCATGGTCACCAGACCGGACGTACCGCCGTACTCGTCCACCACGATGGCCATATGTACCTTCTTGCTCTGCATATCGCGGAACAGCACGTCGGTACGCACCGATTCAGGCACAAAATAGGCGGAACGCAGCAGATCGCGGAAATCCTTGGGCTGCTTGCGGTGGGTATTGAACAGGTAATCGCGGGTATTGAGGATGCCCACAATGTCGTCGGCATTCTCATTATAGACCGGGAAACGGGACATGCCCGATTCCTCAATGGTCTTCAGGATCTCCTCAGCAGGGTCTTCCACCCAGATCATGACCATGTCGGTGCGGTGGATCATCACATCTTCGGCGGTGGTGTTGTTGAACTCGAAGATGTTTTCGATCATTTCACGCTCGTTGGTCTCGATGGCGCCGGTCTCCTCACCGATGTCCACCATCATGCGGATCTCGTCCTCCGAGACCTCTTCCTCCACCTCTTTGGGGTCAATGCCCAACAGGCGCAGCATTGCGTTGGTGGACTTGGCCAGCAGCCAAATCAGCGGACGGAACACGGTGGACAGGGCGCTGACCACGCCACAGGTGGCACGGGCCACACCCTCGGCCTTCTTCAGAGCCAGCCGCTTGGGCACCAGTTCGCCGATGACCAGAGTAAAATACGAAAGGATCAGGGTAATGACCACCACGGCGATAACATTCAGGGTTCCTTCGGGCAAAGCCGTCACACCGCGGTCATCCACAAGCCAGCGCACCAGCCTCTCAGCAAAGCTGTCGGCAGCGAATGCGGAAGCCAGAAATCCGGCCAGAGTAATGCCGATCTGGATGGTGGACAGAAAGTTATCGGGCTGCTGGATCAGTTTCAGCAGTTTGGCGGCCTTTTTGTCGCCTTCTTCGGCCAGCTTGCGCATCTTTCCCTCGGACAGGGAGACGACAGCCATTTCCGACGCGGCAAAAAAGGCGTTCAAAAGAATCAGTACGATCAGAATCAAAATCTGGGGCAACAACGGGTCCTCCGACAAGGCAATTTCCTCCTTCAAAAATGCAGTTGTACACCGTACGGAGTAGAGTATAACATATCTTTTTGAAAAAAGCATCAAAAATTTTCAGGAATACTGTCATAATGCGAAAAATTTGTTATAATGTACGCAACAAAGTGAAAGGATGAGCTTTTTATGCCCCTCCGCCCCGACTTCAAGGCCCGCCTGCTCCGCAATCTGGAGGATCCCGTGGTGTTTCTGCGCTGGCTTATATTCGCCGCCATCATCGGACTGGTTGCCGGCATCGTCAGCACGGCTTTTTATTATGCGTTTCACTGGGCCGCGATTACCCGTACCGCGCACCCATGGCTGCTCTGGCTGCTCCCCGCGGGCGGCGCGGCCATCGTGCTGCTGTACCGGGTGTGCGGCATGGAAAAGGACGGCGGCACCAATCTGGTGCTGACCACCGTGCGCGAAAATACCGCTTTACCCCTGCGCACCGCTCCGCTGGTGTTCCTCTCCACCAACAACACCCATCTGGTGGGCGGCTCCTCGGGCCGTGAGGGCGCTATCCTTCAAATCGGCGGCTCTATTTCAGCCGCCATCGGCCGACTGGTTCGGTTGGACGAGAAAGACAGCCGCATCATCACCATGTGTGGTATGTCAGCCGCCTTTGCCGCCCTGTTCGGCACCCCTTTGACGGCTGCCATCTTTGCCATGGAGGTGGTCAGCGTGGGCGTCATGTACTACGCAGCCATCGTGCCCTGTGCCATATCGTCCGTTATCGGTCTGTGGGTTGCCCAACTTTTGGGGGTACCCGGAACCGTATTTGAACTGCAGGGCATTCCCGATCTGGCTCCGCTGACACTGACACAGGCGGTGGGCATGGGTATCCTGCTGGCCCTTCTTTCGATCCTGTTCTGTAAGATCATGCACACCGCCCACCATTTGTATCACAAATATCTCCCCAACTACCTGGTCCGTGTGATCGTTGGTTCTGTGCTGGTCATTGCGGTGACCTATATGATCTGGCTCTGGAACCCCGGTACCTACGACTACAACGGCGCGGGTGAAGCCGTGATTCACGCCGCCACAGAGGGCTACGCCCGTCCCGAGGCCTTTTTGCTGAAAATCCTGCTGACAGCTTTGACGTTGGGCGCCGGCTTCAAGGGCGGCGAGATCGTCCCCGTCTTCTTCACGGGAGCCACCTTCGGTTGTGTGGCAGCCCCCCTGATCGGCCTGCATCCTTCTTTCGGCGCCGGTTTGGGCATGGTGGGTCTGTTCTGCGGTGTGACCAACTGCCCACTGTCCTCCCTGCTGCTGGCACTGGAGCTGTTTTCTGGCAGCGACGGTATGTTCAGCGGTCAAAGCTTAGGGCTGTTCGCCGTAGTCATCGCGGTGTCCTATATGCTGTCGGGTTATTACAGCCTGTACTCTGAACAGAAAATTCTGTACAGCAAGCTGCGCCCCGAGTTTATCAATCGCAAGGCAGGAAAAAAATAATCCCATCTTCCCTTGACCGGAGGAATCTATCATGAACATTTTTGATATCATGGGTCCCGTGATGGTAGGCCCGTCTTCTTCGCACACGGCAGGGGCAGTACGCATCGGACTGATCTCCCGGCGGTTGCTGGGCGCCCAGCCGGTGGCGGCTACCCTGATGCTCCACGGATCCTTTGCCGCCACCGGAACCGGTCACGGCACTGACAAGGCACTGGTGGCCGGTCTGCTGGGAATGAACCCCGACGATCCCAACATTCCCCGCGCCTTTTCTCTGGCCGAGCAGGCCGGCATGGAACTGTCCATCGGCACCGTGGCCCTGCGGGGCGCTCACCCCAACACGGTGGTGTTGACCCTGACCAACGCCGAAGGCCGCACGCTGGAGATCAATGCCTCCAGTCTGGGCGGCGGTCGGGTGCGGGTCAACTCTCTGGACGGTTTGGAGGCCAGCTTCACCGGAGACTATCCCACTCTGATCATCCGCAACGAAGACCGGCCCGGTCTGGTAGCCGATGTAGCCACGCTGCTCAGTGAACGCACCGTGAACATCGCCACTATGCAGCTCTATCGTGACCGCCGGGGCGGTCTGGCCGTCATGGTTATTGAAAGCGACCAGCCCATTTATCCCGCCACCGCCGAACTTCTGCGCGCCCATCCCGGCATCGTCCGGGTGGTTTATCTGGACATGGAAGGAGGAACCTGATATGGCCTTTCACTCGGTTGAAAGCCTGCTGACCGCTGCCGGGGACAAGCCCCTGTGGCAGGCCGTGCAGGAGGATGACTGCCGTGACCGCGGCGTAGAGACTTCCGATAGTCAGACGCGCATGGAAGCCCTCTGGCAAGCTATGGTAAATTCGGTGGCCCAGTATGACGGCGAGCGCCGCTCGGCCTCCGGTCTGGTGGGTGGTGCCGGAAACCGGATGGAGGGCGCCGGGGACACCCTCTGCGGGCCCTTTATCCAGCAGGTCATTTCCACCGCCCTGAAAACCGGCGAGTGCAATGCCTGCATGGGCTGTATCGTTGCCGCCCCCACGGCGGGAGCTTCGGGCGTCATGCCCGCAGTGCTGCTGCCCACCCAGGAGAAATTTTCCCTGTCCGACGCTGCGATGGTTCAGGCCCTGTACGTAGCCGCCGGTTTTGGACAGGTCATTGCCACCCGCGCCTCCATCTCGGGGGCCGAGGGCGGCTGCCAGGCCGAGATTGGCTCGGCCAGCGCCATGGCCGCCGCCGCTCTGGTTCATCTGCGTGGCGGCTCCCCTGAGCAGATGGCCGCCGCCTGCGCCATGGCCATCAAGAATCTTCTGGGTCTGGTCTGTGACCCGGTGGCCGGATTGGTGGAGGTTCCCTGCGTCAAACGCAACGTAATCGGGGCCATGAACGCCCTTTCCTGTGCCGATATGGCCCTGGCCGGAATTACATCGGCCATTCCCTGCGATGAGGTCATCGACGCCATGCGAAGCGTGGGCGACAGCCTGCCCGCCGCCCTGCGGGAGACCGGTATGGGCGGACTGGCCGCTACTCCTACGGGACGAAAGGTTGCCGAACGCTTTCTTTCCTCCTGAAAATACACATACGGGCGTGCCATAAGCGGCACGCCCGTGTTTTATAATTTTTTCAAATCGTTGACGGTGTCCCGGATGACTGAGGCCGGTAAGTAGGGACCGAGAAAAGCGGTCAGCTGCTCCAGCGTTACCGTGCGGGCCGCGCCGGTCATTGGCTTTTTCATGACAAAAGGAAAACGTTTGGTCAGCAATGCTCTGGCGCCCGGATGGTCCAGCAACTCTCCCACCGTGATTTTATTATTTTTTAAATCCATGTTTTCTCACCTCGCACCAGTTTATGCGCAGAAGCGGAAAAATGACCGCCTAACGCTGAATAAACCCGCTTTGATCCTCCCATACTATGAGCGAACCCAATACGGAGAATGTATGGAGGATAATTCAAATGGACAACAAGAATGCCAATCCCAGCATTGAATGCAGCGTGACCAGCTGCGCTTACCATTGCAGCGACAAGCAGTACTGCTCTCTGAACGCCATCAAGGTCGGCCATCAGGAAACCAATGTGGCAACCCGTGGTGCTACCGAGTGCGCTTCCTTCCAGCTGGGCGACCACGGCACCACCTGCAAGGGTTAAAAACACAGCAAAAAATCGGAGTCCCGAAATCGGGGCGCCGATCATTTTACATCAAATCAGTCGGTGACGTAGGGCAGCAGAGCGATGTGACGGGCACGCTTGATAGCCTCGGTCAGCTGGCGCTGATGCATAGCGCAGGTGCCGGTGGTACGGCGGGGCAGGATCTTGGAGCGCTCAGACATGAAACGCTTCAGCTTGGCAACATCCTTATAGTCGATGTGCTCAACCTTGTCCACGCAGAAAGCACAAACCTTACGGCGCTTGCGGCCGCGGGGGCGCTGTTCTCTGTTCTCAGCCATGGTACTAACCTCCTTTTAGTCGGATCAACGGGCATAAAGCCCGGATCAAAGTAAGTTTTAGAACGGCAATTCTCCGTCGTCCTCGCTCAGTTCGGCGAAGTGATCGCCGGCAGGGGCGGGAGTGCCGTAGCTGGGCGCGGCATTGTATGCGGGAGCGGGAGCGGAATAAGAGAAACCGCCGCCGGACTCGCCGTCGCGCCGGGAGTCACCGAAGTAGATGTTGTCAGCCACGACCTCAGCAGCCGTGCGCTTGTTGCCATCGCGGTCGGTGTAGTTGCGCATCTGAAGACGGCCTTCCACCAGGATCATGCGACCCTTCTGGAAGTAGGTGGACAGAAACTTCGCAGTATTGCGCCAGGCAACGATGGTCACCCAGTCGGTCTGCCGTTCACCGTTGGCATCCTTGCGGTCACGGTCAACAGCGATGTTGACGGTAGCCACTTCCACTCCGGCGGGAGTGGTGCGCAGTTCGGGGTCAGAGCCCAGACGGCCCTGCAAAATGACTTTGTTCAGCATTTTGTGTTGCCCCTTTCTTAGTCTTCCTTGCAGATGATCATGGAACGCATCACGTTGTCGTTGATACGCATCTGACGATCCATCTCAGCAGGCAGAGCGGGATCGGCGGTGAAGGTCATCAGCACGTAGTAACCCTCGGTGATGTCGTCGATGGGATAAGCCAGATGACGCTTGCCCCACTCGTCGATCTCAGCGACGGTGCCGTGCTGCTCGATCAGAGTCTTGAACTTCTCCACCAGAGCGGCGGTGGCCTCCTCGCCCAGGTCGGGCTTCAGGATGATGACGGCCTCGTAGTTAGCATTGATCTTTGCCATTGTTCTTTGCACCTCCTTATGGACATATGGCCCTCGGTCTT
>JAZOBG010000170.1:0-4574 GCA_045595865.1 Oscillospiraceae bacterium | reverse complement strand
AAATAATTTGTCATATTTCGGTCATACTATGACCGGGTGACGAATATGAAACGACTATTTGCCGGGATGGCAGCTGCGTTGCTGGCTGCCGTCTCGTTTTTTCCCTGCAAGGTGCAGGCGGTCAGCGCCAGGAAAGCCATTGTACTGGATGGCGTGACCGGCAGAATCCTTTACGACAAAAGTGCGGAGGAGGAAAGCCTTATTGCCAGCACCACCAAGATCATGACTGCTCTTGTGGTTTGTGAGCAGTGTAATGTGTTGGACAGAATGCGCATTCCCAAGGAAGCGGTGGGTATTGAGGGCTCGTCCATGTACCTGCAGGAAGGCGAAGTGCTGACCATTCAGGAACTCCTCTATGGACTGATGCTCCACAGCGGTAATGATGCTGCGGTAGCCCTTGCGATCTATTGCGGCGGCACGGTTGAAGGATTTGCGGAGCTGATGAATGACAAGGCCCGGCAACTGGGATTGGAGCATACCCATTTTATGAATCCCAATGGGCTGGATTGTCCGGATCATTACTCCACAGCCAGTGATTTGGCGATCTTGGCGGCGTATGCTATGGAAAATCCCATATTTGCCCGAACAGTATCAACCAAAACCGTAACCATCGGCAGCCGAAATCTGCGTAATCACAATAAACTGTTGTGGCAGCTGGAGGGCGCTGATGGCGTCAAGACCGGTTATACCAGGGCTGCCGGACGAATTTTAGTATCCAGTGCAACCCGTGACGGCAGGCGGCTGATTTGCGTTACAATTGACGACCCGAATGATTGGAGCGACCACAGCACGTTGCTTGAGGATGCCTTTGCTCGCTACACCATTCGAGATTTGATCCAAAAGGGTGAGGTTTTGGGCGCGCAAGAGGTGGAAGGCGGCCAGGCAGGTTGTGTTCAGCTGGTAGCCGGTGAAAGCTTTTCATTTGCTATGGCGGAGCATGAACAGGTAAGCATTGTTTTGCCGGGAACCGGCTTCATTTATGCTCCCGTAGCGCAAGGGCAGGCCGCAGGCTATGCCTATATTTGCATTGAAGATACAGTTATTGGAAAGGTGCCACTTATTTACGGTCACACTGTGGAGCAAACAGAAACTGAGAAAAAGTCTTTATGGGACAGATGGAAAGGAGCAGGAACATGACAGAAAAAGTGCAAAAAATACTTTCTGCCCGAGGTGTTGCATCCCGCCGTCATGCGGAGCAGATGATTGAACAGGGGAGAGTTTCCTGCAACGGGCGCATCTGTCACTTGGGTGACCGGGCGGACCCGGAGCTGGATCTTATCCTCTTGGACGGGAAACCGCTCCCGTCCGTTGGGGAAATGGTGTACTTAATGCTACACAAGCCCCGAGGCTTTGTGACTACTCTTTCTGATGAAAAAGGAAGGAAAAATGTAGCGCAACTGGTAGCCGACTGCGGCATGCGGGTCTATCCGGTAGGGCGATTGGATATGGACTCGGAAGGTTTGCTGATCTTTACAAATGACGGCGCATTTGCCAATCGGCTCATGCACCCCAGTCATGAGGTGAATAAGACCTATCGTGTAGTCGTATCCGGCTATTCACCTGAGGCACTGGAGAGATTGCGGTTACCCGTGACTCTGGATGGCTATACCATTCGCCCACCGCAGGTACTGCTTGTAAAGAACGACGACCAAACGGCAGAACTGCTTGTAACCATCCATGAGGGCCGCAATCGTCAGGTGCGGCGCATGTGCCAAATTGCCGGGATGGATGTGCAACGGCTGATCCGCATCTCCGAAGGTACTTTGCAGCTGGGTGATCTTCCCTTAGGAAAATGGCGTCACCTGACCCGTAACGAAGTAGAATCGCTGCAAAAATAATAGGATTTGCAATTTTACTTGCAAAATCACTGTACCTGGCATAAAATATACTTATTCAACTCGAAGGGAAGATCCTTGTGAATCAAGACGTTTTAGAGCAACTGAAAGCGCTTTCGCCAACATTTTCAAAGGGCCAGCGTAGAATCGCTGCTTATATTACCGAAGCTTACGACAAGGCTGCATTTATGACCGCCAATAAGCTTGGTAAGACTGTTGGCGTGTCTGAATCCACCGTTGTGCGATTTGCTGTTGAACTTGGCTTCGATGGCTATCCCAGTATGCAAAAAGCGCTTCAGGAGTTGGTGCTTAATCGCCTTACTTCTGTGCAGCGCATTGGCATGACCAATGACCGCTTCGGTGACCAGGATGTGGTATCCCTGGTGCTGGCAGCAGATGCTGAGAAGCTCCGCCAGACTGAGGAATCCCTGGACAGAGGGGAGTTCCGTGCGTCTGTAAGTGCCATTTTGAAGGCGCGCAAAATTTATATCCTCGGTGCGAGATCTGCCGCAGTACTGGTAAATTTCCTGGGATATTACATGAACTACATGTTCGACAATGTACATATCATCACCACTTCCGGTACCGGTGAAATGTTTGAGAAACTGGTGAATGTGTGCGCAGATGATGTGGTGATCGGTTGTAGCTTTCCCCGTTATTCGGCATCTACAGCAAAGTGTGCACAGTATTGCCGCAGCGTGGGAGCCACAGTGATCGGTCTGACCAACAGTCATATGTCGCCCTTGGGCCAGAACAGCGATCATGTACTTTTGGCCAAGAGTGATATGGTTTCTCTTGTGGATTCCCTGGTAGCGCCCCTGAGCGTTGTGAATGCCTTGATCGTTGCGCTGGCGGCGGCCCGGGAGCAGGAACTGGAGCGGACATTTAACACGCTTGAGAGTGTGTGGGATGAGTACAATGTCTATGAAAAGCGGGACGACAAGCTATGAAGTATGACGCAATTGTAATAGGCGGTGGACCCGCGGGCATGTTTTCCGCCATCACTGCAGCCCAAGGGGGCAGCAAGGTGCTGCTGCTTGAATCAAATGATCGGCTTGGAAAGAAATTGCTGATTACCGGAAAGGGCCGTTGCAATGTGACCAACAACTGCACAAGCGATGAGGTGCTGCGCAACATTCCCCGTAACGGCAGATTTTTATACAGTGCATTGGATGCTTTCCCGCCTGCAAAGATCATGGAGTTTTTTGGATCGCATGGTTGTCCGTTGAAGACGGAACGGGGGAACCGAGTATTCCCGGTAACTGACAAATCTGCGTCTATTTTGGACTGCCTGCGTAGCGAGCTGCGTCGTTTGGGCGTAAAGGTACAAAATGTCCGTGCTTTGGAAATCCTTGCGGAAAACGGTCACGCAACCGGAGTGCGTTCGCAGTATGAAGTTCTCTTTTCTGACCGGGTGATCCTGGCGACTGGTGGTGTGTCCTATCCAGCAACCGGTTCTACAGGCGATGGCTATACCATGGCTCGCAACTTGGGGCACACGGTCATTGAGCCCGTCGGCTCTCTTGTGCCGCTGGAAACAGCTGGCAGAGATTGCCCGGATATGCAAGGACTCAGCCTGCGTAATGTGTCAGTAAAGCTTCTTAATGCCAAAGGAAAAGTGCTCTACAGTGACTTTGGAGAGTTACTGTTTACCCATTTTGGTGTATCTGGCCCAACTGTTCTCAGCGCCAGTGCACACATGAAAGGTGAGGGCTGTCGGCTTTGTATTGACTTAAAACCGGCCTTGGATGAGCATAAATTGGATGAGCGCATCTTGCGGGACCTGACCATGTATAAAAATCGCACCATGGAGAATGCGCTGACTGATCTGTTGCCCAGATCTATGATCCCCGTGGTGCTGCGCAGATTGGAGATTCCTGCGGATTTGCAGGCGAACTCCCTTAAGAAAGAGCAGCGCAGAGCGTTGGCAGCATTGCTGAAGTGTTTTGATCTGCAGATAACCGGTAAGCGTCCGGTAGCTGAGGCGATCATTACTTCCGGTGGTATCAAAACAGGAGAGATTGACCCCAAAACCATGGAATCCAAGCTGATTTCCGGCCTCTATTTTGCTGGCGAGATCATCGATTGCGATGCCTATACTGGCGGTTTTAACCTGCAAATTGCCTGGGCAACGGCATATGCCGCAGGCCGGGCTGTAAATTCCAGCATTGACAAAAACACCATCATATACTAAAATATCTAAGGTATCTCTCATAACAACACGGAGGTTATATTTATGTACGAGAAACTTGCTGCCTACGCTGCAAAGCAGTGTGAAATTGATGTGAGCGAAATTACCCGCGAAAGCACTTTTGAGAGCCTGGGCATTGACTCTCTGGACATCGTAGAGATGATCATGGACCTGGAGTCCGAGCTGGGCATCGAGCTGGAGATGGAAGATCAGAAGATCTCTACCTTCGGTGAACTGGCTGATTTTATTGAATCCAAGCTCAACTAAACAACATAATAGCCTTGTTATGGCAAAACCGGCCTATAACAAGGTCGCACTAGTCGGGGAGATAGCGGTGCCCTGTAACCTGCAATCCGCTACAGCAGGGATGAACTCCCACACCCGGGTAAGTCTGAGTACCGTCTGGACCGTGTAAGCGGTGTTGAAGGAACGGTCCTGCGCAACAGGATCCCGTGAACCATGTCAGGTGGGGAACCAAGCAGCATTAAGCGGACCGTCTTGTGTGCCGCGGGGCTGCCGTTCCCGAGCTGGCTGCACGGTTATCGGGT
>JAZOBG010000169.1:0-2418 GCA_045595865.1 Oscillospiraceae bacterium | reverse complement strand
GTACATCGGTCTTTGCGACAGCCTTTTGACCCAATACGCCGACCGCTTTGTCCTGTCCGATGAATGCCGCGCCATTGCCGACGGCCTGTGGCTGGTTCCCGACACCGTGGATCACGAGCAGTCTCTGGTGGCCGAGACCGAGGACGGTCTGGTGGTCATGAATTGCTGCTGCCACGCCGGAGCCGACACCATCGTGGCCGACATTCTGGAGCGATTCCCCGGTCAAAAAGTGCGCGCCCTTGTGGGCGGTCTGCACCTGATGGGTCCCGGCGGGCCGACCACCCTGGGCCCCGCGCCGGAAGATGTGGCCGCGCTGGCCCGCCGCCTGACGGTTGAACTGGGGGTGGACGGCATTTACACCGGCCACTGCACCGGCGGCCCTGCCTTTGCCCTTTTGAGCGAAGCCGCACCCGGTAAGATCCACCCCATCCACCCCGGTGATATTCTGGAATTTTAATGCCGCAAGGGAGGCACCCCATGGTCCATTTTCTGCTTAAAAAAATGATCCCCGCCGACCGGCAGGCCGACGCCCCCGCTGTTCGTGAGCGGTGCGGCAAGCTGTCCGGTCTGATCGGCATCGGCCTGAATCTGCTCCTCTGCGCGGGAAAATTTCTTGCCGGCGCGGTGACCGGCTCCATCTCGGTCATGGCAGATGCTTTCAACAACCTGACCGATGCAGGCTCCTCGCTGATCACCCTGATCGGTTTCCGTCTGGCCGGTCAGAAACCGGACGACGAGCATCCCTTCGGCCACGGCCGCATGGAGTATCTGGCCGGACTGATCATCTCCATGCTCATTCTGCTGGTGGGCTTTGAACTTGGCAAATCCTCCATCGAGAAGATCATCCACCCCCAGCAGGTGGTCTTTTCGGTGCTGTCCGCCGTCATTCTGATCGTTTCAGTGTGCGTCAAGCTGTGGATGTTCTTCTTCAACCGCGCTCTGTCCAAGCGCATCAAGTCGGCGGCATTGGCCGCCACCGCAGCCGACAGTCTGGCCGACGCCGTGGCCACCTCGGTGGTTCTGGCCGGTCTGCTGGCCGGACAGTTTTTCGACATCCACATCGACGGCTGGCTGGGCGCCGCCGTGGCCATCTTCATCTTCCGGGCCGGTATTCTGGCTGTCAAGGACACGGTGAATCCTCTGCTGGGCCAGCCTCCCGAGCCGGAACTGGTCAAGGCGGTGCAGGATACCGTGCTGTCCCACGACGAGATCGTCGGTCTGCACGACCTGATCATTCACGATTACGGCCCGGGCCGGCGGATGCTCTCCCTCCATGCCGAGATCCCTGCCGACGCCGACATCATGGCCGCCCACGACGTCATCGACCACATTGAACGGGAACTGCGGGAAAAATACGCCGTGGAGGCGGTCATTCACATGGACCCCATCGTGGTGGGCGATGCCGAGACCGACCGCATGCGGGAACTGGTGACCCGGCTGGCCCGGGAGGTCATTGACAGCGCCGTCACGGTTCACGACTTCCGCATGACCTGCGGCCCTCTGCACACCAACCTGATCTTCGACATGGTTTTGCCCCACAGCTGTAAAATGACCAACGATCAGGCCAAACAGCGCATCCGCGACGCCGTACATCAGGTGGACCCCCACTATTACGCCGTGGCCGACATTGACCGGCTGTATCTTCTTTAAGAAACCCGCATTTTTTACAGATTGTTCACCCAAAGACGACAAAAACGGCTATACTGGACTTGAAATTAACCATCAAGAGGTGAAATTCCATGGCACGGAAAGTTCTGATCGTGGAGGACGAAACCAACATCGCCGAACTGCTCCACCTGTATCTGGAAAAAGAGGGGTTTGAGACCGCCGTGGCCGCCGACGGCGGCAAGGGTGTGGAGCTGTTTCGCTCCTTCCGCCCCGATCTGGTCCTGCTGGACATCATGCTGCCCGTCATGGACGGCTGGTCGGTCTGCCGCAAGATCCGCGAAGAGAGCAAAACTCCCATCATCATGCTGACCGCCAAGGGCGAGACAAACGACAAGGTCTCCGGTCTGGAGATGGGCGCCGACGACTACATCGTCAAGCCCTTTGAAATGAAAGAAGTGCTGGCCCGCATCCACGCCGTTCTGCGCCGTTTCGGCGGCGAGGAGGAGGAGTGTACCGGCAAATGTCTGACCTTCGACAAGCTGACCATCAATCTGGACCCCTACGAGCTGACCGTGGACGGCAAGCGGGTGGACACGCCCCCCAAGGAGCTGGAGCTTCTGTACCATCTGGCCGCCTCCCCCAACCGGGTGTTTACCCGCAACCAGCTGTTGGACGAGGTGTGGGGCTTTGACTACTTCGGCGATTCCCGCACGGTGGACGTCCACGTCAAGCGCCTGCGCGAAAAGCTGGAAGGGGTCAGCGAGCGTTGGTGCCTGAAAACCGTCTGGGGCGTGGGTTATAAATTTGAGG
>JAZOBG010000168.1:0-24974 GCA_045595865.1 Oscillospiraceae bacterium | reverse complement strand
GTGCAGTTCCGGATTAACAAGAACCATTGCTTCACCCATTAATGCACCGTTTTTGGTGCCGCCAATATAGAATGCGTCACAATATTTGGCCAAATCAGGAAGTTCCAAATCTGCTCCGGGTGCAGTTAGACCGGTTCCAAGACGAGCACCGTCCAGGAACAAATACAAACCGTGCTTTTTGCAGCACGCAGACAGTGCCTCCAACTCCGCTTTGTAATAAATGGTACCAACCTCAGTAGAGTTGGATATGTACACCATTTTAGGTAATACCATAGCTGTATCCGCGCACAACTCAACCCAGTGCTCCACCTCTTCCGGACGAATCTTGCCGTCCGGGCTTTGACAGGGCAATATCTTATGGCCGGCACCTTCAACCGCACCGCCTTCATGGACGTTGATATGTCCGGTATCCGCTGCAATCACCGCTTCATGCGCTCTTAAAGCAGCCGAGATCGTGGTGTAATTTGCGCTTGTGCCACCGACAAAGAAGTGAATCGCTGCGTTGGGACAACAGAAAACTTCCCGAATCATATTTGCTGCACGCTCACAATGGGGATCAGCGCCGTAGCCAACATTTCCCTCCATATTAATTGCTGCAATTGCCTCCAGAACCTTCTGGTGTGCACCTTCGGAATAATCATTTTTAAAGTTAAACATTTGAACACCTCGTAGCAAAAAACGGGCGGCTTGGTGCCGCCCGTTTTCAATTTTTACTTTTTAAAACCGTCTTTCAGGCTGACAGCACGGTTAAACACCAGATGCTCCGCAGAAGAATCCTTGTTATCGACACAGAAATAACCCTGTCGCAGGAACTGGAATGCAGCAGGTGCTTTGGCATCAGCCAGTCCGGCCTCAACTTTGGAATGTTCCAGAATCTCCAGGGAGTTGAGATTCAGGCAGTCCAGGAAGTTCTTATCGCCGGCATCGGGAGCTTCATCAGCAAACAGATTGTCGTACAGACGAATTTCTGCATCCACAGCAGTTTCAGCATCAACCCAGTGAATGGTGGCACCCTTCACCTTACGGCCGTCAGCGGGGTCGCCGCCGCGGCTGTCGGGATCGTATTCACAAAGGATCTCGGTTACATTGCCCTGCTCGTCCTTTACACAACCGGTACACTTGACCAGATAGGCGCCCTTCAGTCGGCACTCGGGACCTTCGGGATACAGACGCATATACTTGGGAATGGGTTCCTCCATGAAGTCTTCAGCTTCCACATACAGGTGACGGGAGAAAGTAACTTCACGGGTACCATCCTCAGGACGATTGGGATTATTCTCAACAGTCAGAGTTTCGCTCTGGCCCTCGGGATAGTTTGTAACAGTCAGCTTAACCGGACGCAGAACAGCCATCACACGCTGTGCACACTCATTCAGATCTTCACGCAGGCAGTGCTCCAGGAAGGAATATTCCACGGTAGAGGTATTCTTAGCCACACCGATACGGTCAGTAAAGTTGCGGATGGATGCAGGCGTGTAACCACGGCGTCGCAGACCGCAGAGGGTGGGCATGCGGGGGTCGTCCCAACCGGAAACACGGCCTTCTTCCACCAACTGACGAAGCTTACGTTTGGACATTACCGTGTAATTGATATTCAGTCGGGCAAATTCGATCTGACGGGGCTTGGACGGCACATCGGTATTTTCAATGACCCAGTTGTACAGAGGACGGTGATCCTCGTACTCAAGAGAGCACAGAGAGTGGGTAATATGCTCCAGCGCATCCTGAATCGGATGAGCAAAATCATACATGGGGAAAATACACCACTTGGTACCCTGACGGTGATGCTCAATGTAACGAATGCGGTAGATGACGGGGTCGCGCATATTGAAATTGCCGCTGGCAAGGTCGATCTTGGCACGCAGGGTCTTGGAGCCTTCGGGGAATTCGCCGTTGCGCATACGCTCAAACAGATCCAGAGACTCCTCAATGGGACGGTCACGCCAGGGAGAAGTTGCAGGCGTACCAATGTCGCCGCGGTTGGCCTTGAACTCCTCGGGAGTCAGTTCGCAGACGTAGGCCAAACCCTTTTTAATCAGTCCGACAGCCAATTCATAGGTCTTCTCAAAATAGTCAGAACCGTAAAACATACGGTCATCCCAGTCAAAACCGAGCCAACGAATATCTTCCTGGATCGCTTCAACAAACTCATTGTCTTCCTTTGCGGGATTTGTATCGTCAAAACGCAGATTGCAAAGACCGTTATACTTTTCTGCAGTGCCAAAGTCAATGCAAAGAGCCTTGCAGTGACCGATGTGCAAATAACCGTTGGGCTCGGGCGGGAAACGGGTATGGACCTTCATGCCCTCACAGCGTCCGCCGGGTGCGAGATCCTCATCAATAAAGTCGTGAATAAAATTCTGGCTCATAATTTCTTCTGCCATGGGAAACACCCCTAATCAAAATGTAATCGAATAGATTTATTATATACGAATTTGCCGAAAATGCAACAGTACGCTTGACAAATTCATCTGCAAATGAGAAAATAAGAATGCGATATGACTGACGGAAGTGGAATAACCACATGAAGTATCGCCTTGAATGCCGACCGTCTGGGCGCACTACCAATTCCAAGTAGTGTGCCCTTTTTGTTTGGGCGCACACAAAAAAGATGAAAAGGAGAATACGTTATGAAATCTGATATCGAAATTGCACAGGCTGCGCAGATGCTCCCTATCACCGAAATTGCTGCCAAACTTAATATTGATGAGAATACTTTGGAACCCTATGGTCGTGTAAAGGCAAAAATCGATATTACTGCTTTGAAAAACGCTCCCCGCAAGGGCAAGTTGATCCTGGTTACCGCAATCAACCCCACCCCTGCCGGCGAGGGCAAAACTACCACTAGTGTGGGCTTGTCCGATGCGTTATCCCGTCTGGGCAAAAAAACTGTTCTCGCTTTGCGTGAGCCCTCTCTGGGCCCCGTATTTGGCGTAAAGGGCGGTGCTGCCGGAGGCGGTTATGCTCAGGTTGTGCCCATGGAAGACATCAACCTGCATTTTACCGGTGACTTCCATGCAATCGGTGCTGCCAACAACCTACTGGCTGCAATGTTGGACAACCACATTCAGCAGGGCAACGCTCTGGGCATCGACGTTCGCAAGATCACCTGGAAGCGATGCGTCGATATGAACGACCGCCAGCTTCGCTTTATCACCTGTGGTTTGGGTGGAAAAGCAAACGGAACTCCCCGCGAGGATGGTTTTGATATCACCGTTGCCAGTGAGATCATGGCAGTTCTGTGTCTTGCATCTGACATCAAGGATCTGAAAGAACGTCTGGGGCGCATGGTGGTTGGCTATACTTATGCTGACAAACCCGTTCTTGCTCGCGATTTGAAGGCCGAGGGTGCCATGACTGCTCTGCTGAAGGATGCAATCAAACCCAATTTGGTTCAGACTCTGGAGCATACCCCTGCCCTGATCCACGGTGGCCCCTTTGCAAACATTGCCCACGGCTGCAACTCGGTCTCTGCTACCGACACGGCTTTAAAGCTGGGCGATTATGTGGTCACCGAGGCCGGCTTCGGCGCCGACCTGGGTGCCGAAAAATTCCTGGACATCAAGTGCCGCTATGCAGGCTTCAATCCCGACGCCGTTGTTATCGTTGCTACCGTTCGCGCCCTGAAGCATCACGGCGGCTGTGCAAAGGCCGATTTGAACAAGGAAAACCTGGCTGCGCTGGAAGCCGGTCTTCCCAATCTGGTTCGCCATGTTGAGAACATCACCAAGGTCTACGGTTTACCCGCCGTGGTGGCCATCAACCGCTTTGACTGCGACACTGAGGCCGAACTGGCCATGATCCGCGAAGCCTGTGGCAAATTCGGTGTTAATGTTGCTCTGTCCGAGGTCTGGGGCAAGGGCGGCGCCGGCGGCGAAGAACTGGCCCGTGAGGTTCTCCGTGTCATCGACAAAGAAGAAAACAAGTTCGCATTCGCGTATGAACTGGATGCACCTTTGACCGAGAAAATTGAAGCCGTTGCCCGTCGCGTTTACGGAGCCGACGGTGTGGACTTTGCTCCTGCCGCCGCCAAGGAGCTCAAGCGTCTGGAAGAATTGGGCTACGGTAACCTGCCCGTCTGTATGGCCAAGACCCAGTATTCCTTCTCTGATGATCCCGCCAAGCTGGGTGCACCCAGCAACTACCGCATTACCGTCCGTAAAGCTAAGGTTTCTGCCGGTGCAGGCTTTGTTGTCGTTCTGACCGGCGAAGTTATGACCATGCCCGGTCTGCCTAAGGTTCCCGCCGCAGAATCCATTGATGTGGATGAAAACGGCAAAATCGTCGGTCTGTTCTAAATGGTTATATAACAATTCTTAACGAACAAAAGTCACGGATCACATGATCCGTGACTTTTGTCATTAACAGAAATAATTGTCTACGCCTTGAGCAATTCCTTCCACAATCTTTGCCTGATAGGTAGGATCGAGCAAATTCTGAAGTTCCTTGTGATTGGACATAAATCCCATTTCCACAAGAACAGCAGGCATTTTTGTTGCAGTTAAAACCCAAAAACGTTCGCTCATTACACCCCGGTTAATTGCGCCGGTTTCGCTGCACACCTGTGCTTGAATTGCCTTCGCGAGCTTAAGCCCTCGGCTGCTTCCGGGACAGCGATATGTATATACGCCGGCATAGTTGGGTGCGTTTCCTGCTGCATTGGCATGAATGGATACAAAAAGATCAGCATTAACATAATTTGCAATGGCTGCACGAGTATTCAACTTCACATATTCGTCGGTGCTGCGCGTCATTACCACTTTGTAACCACGTTCTCTCAGCTCAGCAGCCAATTTAAGAGCAACGGAAAGATTAATATCTTTTTCGCAAATACCCTCATATACCGCTCCGCCATCATATCCACCATGTCCGGCATCAATAACGATTGTTTTCTTGTTATTCAACGCAGCGCCCAAGGCACTTGGAACAGCACAAAACAGCAATATTAAGGAAAGAGACAGTGCAATAAGACGTTTCATAGCGGTTACATTCTCCTTTTGTAACTTTTTGTAACATTTTATCGAATAATAACCTGTTTGTCAAGCAAAAATACTTAACGAAAAATTTAAAGCCGCATACCTTCAAAAGGCATGCGGCTTTAACCTCTTATATCATGTCTCTCGATCCGTCTGCTTCATTTGCTTCAAATTACCGATTTTCTGACTTCTTCGATCCAATTCAGCTAAAACAGAATCAAGAGGAATGTCCTGCTGGGCCATAAGCACCATCAGGTGGTAAATCACGTCACAGATTTCACCTACAGTGTCCGTTTGAACGCCATTTTTTGCTGCAATAATAGTTTCGGCGGACTCTTCGCCTACCTTCTTGCAGATCTTGTCGATTCCCTGATCAAACAGGTAACAAGTGTAGGATCCTTCCTGAGGATTCATTTTACGGTCCAGAACGACCTGATACAAGTTCTGAAGTGTATCGTTCATAACTTAATTATCTCCTTCGATTACATTGAAAAAGCAGCTGCGCGCTCCGGTGTGGCATGTCGGTCCGACTGGCTCACACAGGTACAACAAGGAATCAGTATCACAATCGGTACGCATTTCCTTAACGTAGAGGAAATTACCAGATGATTCCCCCTTGTTCCAAAGAGTGTTGCGGCTGCGGGACCAAAACCAGGCCGTCTTTGTCTTGATCGTCAGCTCAACAGCTTCCTTGTTTGTAAAGCCAAGCATCAAGACATCTTTTGTATCCACATCTTGAATAATCACGGGGATCAAATCAGATTTCTGAAACAGATTATCTAAATCAAACATTACATTCACCGCACCGGGATGTCCCGGCCTTTCAGAAAATCTTTCACCTGAGGTACGGTCAATTCGCCAAAATGGAACAGGGATGCAGCCAATGCAGCGTCACAGTCGGTTTCTTCGAAAACTTCTGCGAAATGATCTAAACTGCCGCATCCACCCGAAGCAATCACAGGGATTGAAACCGCATCAGCAACTGCTTTCGTCATTGCCAAATCAAAACCGGCCTTGGTGCCATCTGCATCCATTGAGGTAAGTAAGATCTCTCCTGCCCCAAGTTCCTGACCTTTTCTTGCCCATTCCACAACATCAAGCCCGGTTGCTTTTCGTCCTCCGGCAACAACAACTTCCCATGTGCCATCTCCCCTGCTGCGACCATCAATCGCAAGCACCACACATTGGGATCCAAATCGCTCTGCAGCACGAGAAATCAATGCAGGATCCGATACTGCAGCCGAATTGACCGATATTTTATCAGCCCCAGCACGAAGAAGCAGGCGAAAGTCATCCAATGTGCGAATACCGCCGCCGACTGTCAAAGGTACAAACACCTGAGCTGCGGTTCGTTCCACAACATCAGCCACCGTAGAGCGCTCATCACTGGTCGCAGTGATATCCAGAAACACGATCTCATCGGCACCTTGATCGGAGTAGTACTTTGCCAACTCCACCGGATCACCTGCGTCGCGAATATTTACAAAATTTATTCCCTTGACCACACGTCCATCCTTTACGTCCAAGCAAGGAATGATTCGTTTTGCTAACACTGAGGACCAGCCTCCTTGATCGCTTCGGCCAAATCAATGGTTCCGGCGTAATACGCCTTTCCAATGATTGCTCCATACAGTCCCATATCACGCAGACGCTTCACATCGTCCAAAGTAGTGACACCGCCGGATGCTACGATATTGCACTTGACTGCCTTTTGAAGTGCGGCAAGTTGCTCGAAATTGGGACCGGACAACATTCCGTCATTTGCAATGTCTGTAAAGATAATCGTCTTTACACCTTTTTCTGCAATTTGACAAGAAAAATCAAGGTAATCCAAGCCGGAATCTTCCTCCCAGCCGGCAGTTCGAACTTTGCCGTTCAAGCAGTCGATACCAACGGCAACCTTATCCCCGTAGTGATCAACTGCATATTCGACCACTTTGGGATTGGTCACTGCCGCGGAACCAATTACAAAGCGTTTTACTCCGGCTTCGGCAACCGTGATTACATCAAGTTCGGTTTTGATACCGCCGCCCAATTCCACATTCAATCCGGAATTTTGAATCACATCATAAATAAATGGAAAATTTGTGCGAACCCCGTCTCTTGCACCGTCGAGATCCACCATATGGATCCAATTCGCACCTGCATCGGCAAAGGTCTTTGCAGTTTCAAGTGCATTGTTTGCAACTTTGTGAGCAGTCGAAAACTCACCTTTTTTCAAACGGACACAGGTTCCGTCTTTCATGTCAATGGCAGGCAGAATAATCATTTGTTCAGCTCCCCAAAGTTTTTCAGAATTACAAGGCCTGTTTCACCGCTTTTTTCCGGATGAAACTGACAACCAAATACATTGCCGCATCCAACAGCAGCAACAACCGATGAGCCGTAATCAGTGCGAGCGATCACATTCTCTTCCCTCTCTGCGTATCCACAGAACGAATGAACAAAATAAACGTACGCTCCATCGTCCAACCCTTTAAAAATAGGGCTGTTATTCTGGAATTTCAAACTATTCCAACCAATGTGGGGCAACTTATATTGCGTTTCAATTCGAGAAATTTTTCCGCTAATCAGACCAAGACCGTCGCAGGGGCGCACTTCCTCCCCCCTGTCAAACAAAAGCTGCATACCAAGGCAGATGCCCAAAACAGGTTTCCTTTTTGCCTGATCAATAACCACTTTGTTCAGACCGGGTGCGCGTAATTTCTCAGCAGCATCCGGAAATGCGCCAACACCGGGCAAAATAATCGCATCAGCCTGCTCGATTTCCGCGGCATCACTGGTAATGCAGGTATTCAGCCCTAAATAATCCAAAGCGTTTGTTACGCTTTTCAGATTTCCCACACCATAATCAACGATCGCGATCAAACCCATGTTACAAAACTCCCTTGGTGGAGGTCACACCTTCGCCGGTAATCTGAGCGGCATCCTGAATGCAGACACCCAGAGATTTGAACAGCGCTTCGGTGATATGATGGGCGTTCTTTCCGTACAGCGCACGCATATGCAGCGTGGTTGCACTATTCATTGCTACTGCACGCATAAACTCCTCGGTCAAACATGCCTCATATTCGCCGATCCGCTCCTGAGGCATTTCAGCATCAAAATGCAGGTATGCACGATTGGAAAAATCAAGCGCCGTGTGGCACATTGCTTCGTCCATAGGAATAAATGCAGATGCAAAGCGGCGAATGCCAACCTTATCTCCCAAAGCCTGCTTTAAAGCTTGTCCAAGAACAATACCAACATCCTCGACAGTGTGATGAGCATCAACATACAAATCGCCGCGTGCAGTCACTTCCAAACCCACCTTGGCATAAAAAGCCATCGCTGTCAGCATGTGGTCAAAAAAGCCAATCCCGGTATCAATCTGTACTATTCCTCCGTCGAGATTTAAAGACAGCGTAATTTGGGTTTCTTTTGTTTCACGGGTGATTTGAGCGGTACGACTCATACCGGATCCCTCCTTATGAAATCAAGCTTCAAAACGAACTTGAATCGAATTCGCGTGTGCAGTTAATTTTTCACTCAAGGCCAGAGAAATGATCTCATCTTTCACAGGTGCAAGGGTTTCCTGACTGTATTCTATCACACTCATGCTCTTTAGAAAACTGTCAACCGACAGCGGAGAGAAGAAACGTGCTGTTCCGGAGGTGGGCAGAACATGGTCCGGACCGGCCAAATAGTCCCCGAGTGGTTCAGGAGACCAAGCGCCCAGGAAAACTGCTCCGGCATTCTTGATTTTGGGCAACAACGCGCGGGGATTTTCTGTGACAACCTCAAGATGTTCCGGGGCGATCTCGTTCGCCAGCTCAACGCATTGATCTAGAGTATCACATACGATTGCATATCCGAAATCGCGCAGAGAAGTCTCCATGATCTCAGAGCGGCTCAAATATTCGGTCTGGCGAATGATCTCGGCATCCACTGTCTTTGCAACTTCCATACTGGTAGTCAGTAATACAGCGGATGCCAGCTTATCGTGTTCGGCCTGACTAAGCAGGTCGGCTGCAACAAACTTTGGGTTTGCCGTTTCATCTGCAATGACCAAAACCTCAGAAGGGCCAGCCACCATGTCAATATCCAGCTTACCGTATGCCATGCGCTTTGCAGTGGCTACAAATGCATTGCCCGGGCCGACAAGCTTATCAACTTTTGGAATGAAGCCTGCGCCAAAAGTTAGTGCAGCAACCGCCTGTGCACCACCAACAGCAATCACGCGGTCAACACCGGCAATTTTTGCGGCTGCCAGAACTGCATCGTTCAGATTCTCGGTAGGCGGCGTGACCATGACCAGTTCTTCCACACCGGCTACCTTGGCCGGGATCGCATTCATCAAGACAGATGACGGATAGGCTGCAGTACCGCCGGGCACATACAAGCCAACACGGGACAAGCCGCGAACAACACGACCGACAATACCGCCGTCAGGAGAGTTCCACTCCAAAGACTTTGCCAAAAGCTTTTCATTGTAATCACGAATATTGGACGCCGCATGCTCCAAAGCTGAAATCAATTCTTCGGAGCAGCGAGAATAAGCCGCATCCAAGTCTTCCGGGGTCAATTCACGCGGAGAAGCCTTATCAAAACGCAAAGAATATTCTTCGACAGCTGAAAAGCCATTTTCCTTTACATTATGCATGATATCTGCAACTGCACGTTCGATGTCAGCACCTACTTCGGCTGCACGTGCACGCATTGCAGAAATCAATTCTTTTTCAGCGCTACCATCAGCCTTCAATATCTCAATCATGGCTTTTATTCAACTCCAGTTCGCATTTGGAAATGAAATCCAGGATTTCATTTTTGTACAGTTTCATCGAAGCGGTGTTAACAATCAAGCGAGCAGAAACCTGTGCAACATCTTCAATGGGAACCAGGCCGTTCTCACGAAGCGTTGCCCCGGTTTCCACAATATCAACGATGGCATCAGCCAAGTCCAGAATCGGTGCTAATTCCACGCTTCCTTCGATCTTAATGATCTCAACGTCCATTCCCTTGTTCTCAAAAAAAGTACGGGCAACCTCAGGATATTTGGTCGCAATACGACGGGTCTTATACGTCCCATAGAAGTCGCTTCCCTCTTTGACTGCCAGTGCAAAGCGGCATTTACCGAACCCGAGGTCAACGACCTCATAGAAGGAAGAGCCCTTTTCCAGGATGGTGTCCTTTCCGACAATACCCATGTCGCAAACACCGTGTTCCACGTAAGTAATAACATCAGGAGCCTTGGCAAGCACTGCATCCAAACCATAGTTAGGAACCGAGTGAATCAGACGGCGGCCGGGATTGCGAATGGGAGTGCAATCCAAGCCCATCTCTTCAAACAGCTCTACGCTTTTATCCTGCAGGCGTCCTTTGGTCAATGCGATACGAAGTCTGTGTTCTGCAGGAGCAAGAGGTTGACTTAAACAAGCGGCTACAGCGTCAGCGTCGACTGCAAAGCCGATTGCGGGAGCCGGACGACCAAATTTCCCGACCAGATTATCGTAACGTCCACCGGAAAGAACAGGTGCACCTGCCCCCTCAACATAACCACGGAATACAACACCGGTATAATAATCGATTTGATGTACCAGACCGAGGTCAAAGCGAACATACTGTTCACAGCCCTTTTCCTTCAGTGCTTCATACAGCGAACGAAGGTATTCGACCTCTTCCCTCTTTCCAACCAAAGCTTCGGCTTCATCCAAAACCTCAGTAGAACCAAACAGTTGAGACAATCTGGAAAGAACTGCATACGCAGGCTTATCTTTATACGGCAATAAAAGATCGTTCAACGCAGCAAAATGCTTTCCTTCAATCAAAAGACGCATTTGCTCTGTTTCAATCGAACCCATTTCCATCTCTGCAGCAAGAGCCCGGAACAGGCCAACATGGCCAAGTTCAATATGGAACGGATGAGACGAAACAGCCTTCAATGCTTCAACAGCCAAAGCAATTACTTCCACGTCTGCCATCTCACCTGCTGCGCCGATCAATTCCACACCACACTGAGCAATTTCGGTACTGCCGCCCTTGTGTGCCTGACCGGAACGAAACACCGTTTCATTATAATATAACCTCTGTGGCAGCGGAACAGCTTTCAGTTTGGTTGCTGCAACACGAGCAATAGGAGCAGTACAATCTGGTCGCATGACCATTATTTTACCGGATCGGTCAATGATCTTCAGGAAGCTTTCTTGCGGCAGAGGGTTACCCGACTGAACAAATAAATCATAATACTCGATCTCAGGGGTAGAAATCTCCGAATATCCCATTTCCGAAAAAAGATCAGTCAGTGCATTCTGTACCTTGCGCCGATCTCCGCATTCCGCAAACAAACGATCTCTGGTGCCTTCCGGTGTATTGATAATATAATTCATGGAGCTCATCTCCTCAAACTTTAACCCTTTATCACGCTACCATGCTAAATTATACAACTACGCCCCCTTGATGTCAAGGGGGCGAATGTACTGATTACTGAGTATAATTTATCAATATGATTGCACATTATGACGATGCATGTCAATCAACATTTCCTATGTGCTGCAATACAAGATCAAACAGTTCCTGTCGGCCATCACCCTTTTCGGCTGAGAACGGAATGACAGGCATAGAATCATCCAGACCAAGCGTTTCGCGGATACGTACAATGTTTGGCTCGATCTCACTCTTCTTCAATTTATCAATTTTGTTAGCAACAATGGCAAAGGGCTTCCCGCAGGACTTAAACCATTCAGCCATGGTGCAGTCGTCAGCAGTCGGCTTGTGTCGGGCGTCGACGATCTGGATACCCAGAGTCATCAGTGCAGTATCAGCAAACCAGCTTTCGATCAACCTGCCCCAGCGTGCTCGCTCTTCCTTGGACACTTTTGCATATCCGTATCCAGGTAGGTCAACCAAATAAAGCTTTTTGTCGATCAAAAAATAGTTAATGTGGGTCGTCTTTCCGGGGGCAGCACCGACACGGGCCAGATTTTTGCGGCGAACCAGCTTGTTGATCACGGAAGATTTACCGACATTGGAGCGGCCTGCAAACACGACCTGCGGCAGCTGATCCCGTGGGAAATCAGCTGCCTTAACAGCAGATCGGATAAATTCAGCATTACTTACATTCAGAGCCATTTGGGTCTCCTCCCGTCATTGAATCAAACCGGCCCGTGTACCTTTGGAGACTGCATGAACAGTAGGGATTTCGGTGTCAAAATTCTCCTGCGAATGTACAAGTGCCTGTGCAAGAACGGTATCCACATGCTCTGCAGGAATAAACTGCAAGGCATTGCGAACAGTCTGATCGATTTCCTCCAGATCCTTCACATTTTCTGCAGGAATGATCACGGTCTTGATTCCGTTGCGCATGGCAGCCATGGTCTTTTCTTTTAGACCGCCAATCGGAAGAACACGACCACGCAAGGTAACTTCGCCGGTCATTGCCAGTGCGCCCTTGACGTGCAGTCCGGTCAGAGCGGAAAGCATCGCGGTCGTAATTGTAATACCGGCGGAGGGGCCATCCTTGGGAACAGCACCTTCCGGGAAATGAACGTGAATATCCTTCGTCTTGTAGAAATCTTTCTCAAGACCCCACTGGTCGACGCGGGTGCGAATATAAGACAGAGCTGCATGTGCCGATTCTTTCATCACATCACCCAGGTTTCCGGTCAACTCCACTTTGCCGCTTCCGGGCACGACGTTTACTTCCACTTCAAGAAGCTCACCGCCGACACTGGTCCATGCAAGGCCGTTCACTACGCCGACACGTTCATTCAAAATCTGGCGCTCCGGGTGATATTTGCGCACGCCAAGTAATTCTTCCAGCGTGTCACCGGTTACCTGAATCGACTTCTTCTCTCCGGAAACGATCTTCATGGCAGCCTTACGGCATACGGCAGCAAGACGGCGCTCCAAAACGCGCACACCGGATTCACGGGTGTAGCCACTGATGATCTCACGAATGGCATCATCGGTAATTTTCAGCTGAGTTCCCTTTAACCCATGGCGGATGCGCTCCTTGGGCAGCAAATGCTGCTTCGCAATCTGAAGTTTTTCTTCATCAGTGTAAGAGGACAGTTCAATAACTTCCATGCGATCAAGCAGGGGCTTGGGAATCGTGTCCGTTGTATTTGCAGTTGTGATAAACATCACATCAGACAAATCAAAGGGCACTTCAAGATAATGATCACGGAAGGTGGCATTCTGCTCCGCATCCAACACCTCAAGCAAGGCCGAAGCAGGATCACCGCGATGATCAGCACCGATCTTATCGATCTCATCCAACAAAAGCAGAGGATTCATGCTGCCTGCCTGACGGATGGCCGCAATAATACGGCCGGGCATGGCACCGATATAAGTTTTACGATGACCGCGAATCTCCGCTTCGTCGTGAACACCGCCCAGCGAGATACGGGCCAGTTTTCGGTTCAATGACTTGGCTACGCTCATAGCAACCGATGTCTTACCAACACCGGGAGGACCGACCAAACAGATAATCTGTCCTTTCAGATCAGGTGCGAGCTGCTTGACAGCAAGGAATTCGAGAATACGGTCCTTCACCTTTTCCAGGCCAAAATGATCGGCATCCAGCACCTTGCGGGCAGCAGCGACATTCACGCGTTCCTTGGTGTAAACACCCCAGGGCAGCTCAAGCATGGTATCCATGTAGTTGCGGCTCACTGTAAGTTCTGCGGAGCCAAAGGGCTGCTTCTCCATGCGGGAGAGTTCCTTGTTCAGCTTTTCCGCAACTTCCTCAGGTAGCTTCAACTTTGCCATTTTCTGGCGATACTCTGCAAACTCCGAATCACTATCGCCTTCGCCCAATTCACTTTGAATCAGACGAACCTGCTCACGCAGCATGTGGTCGCGCTGGCTGCGGGTCAACTGATCGCGCAGCTTGGACTGCATGTCCTCTTCCAGCTTCAGGATTTCCACTTCGCGGCGCAGGATCTGACACAGACGTGTCAAACGACGCTGGGGGCGCAGTTCTTCAAGGATGGCCTGTTTGTCTTCCACGCGAAGATGAATGTTCTGCGCGATGTAATCTGCAATATATCCCGGATCATCATTCGCCAGAATGTTCATGAATGTATCCGGATTCACACGGGGAGACAGATTGCAATAAGTTTCAAACAAATCATAAGTCTGACGAATCAGTGCCTCATCCTTGGGCGTATTGTGGGTACGCAACGACACAGGAATCTCCTCAACACGAGCAGCAAGAAACGGTTCGGTCTGGACCAGTTCCGCAATTCGGCCACGGGCAATACCGTCAACCATAACGCGAACATTGTCACCGGGAACACGCAGGATCTGACGCACATTACAGAGTGTACCAACGTTATACAGATCATCCCTTTTGGGTTCTTCCACCATTAATTCCTTCTGTGTGACAAGAAAGATCGGTGAACCGGCGGCCATGGCCTCATCCAATGCACGAATAGACGCAGGGCGCGCAACATCAAAGTGAAGCATCATATTGGGGAAGATGGTTAATCCGCGTAGTGCCAGAGTAGGCGTTACGGGCAGCGTCATATATTCCATATCCATGGGACACACTTCCTTTCAGGAAAAAACGGGGCAGGCCAGAGCCTGCCCCGTACTAAACTTAAGAAACATTGCCGCGCGGGGCAGTTCCGCCGGCTTCGGAATACAGAGCAGCACCACCGAGACGAGGTCTGGGCGGGCGGGCAGGATCCCGCTCCAATTCCGGATCAGCATGATGATTCACGCATGCAGCAGTAATAATAACCTTTGCGATGTCGGGTTGATCGGGTACATCATACATAACCTGAGTCATGACCTCTTCCAATACTGCTCGCAGACCGCGGGCGCCGATACCGCGATCCACCGCTTTATCAGCAGCAGCCTGCAGAGCCTCGGGCCGGAAAACAAGCTCGACATTATCGTACTCCATCAGCTTCTTGTACTGCTTCACAAGAGCGTTCTTGGGCTCAGTGAGGATTTTAACCAACTGATCACGATCCAATGCCTTCAGCGCAGTGATGACCGGCATACGGCCAACCAGTTCGGGAATAATACCGAACTTCAGCAAATCATGAGGCTGTACATCTTTGAAAATGTTGGGATTCTTCTCCTTCTTACTGGAGATTTCAGCACCAAAACCAATAGACTTCTTGTCCAGACGCTTTTCAATAATCTTATCCAGGCCGTCAAATGCGCCGCCGCAGATGAAAAGAATGTTTTTTGTGTTGATCTGAATGAATTCCTGATGGGGATGCTTGCGACCACCCTGAGGCGGAACGTTTGCAACGGTACCCTCCAGAATCTTCAGCAGAGCCTGCTGTACGCCTTCACCGGAGACATCGCGGGTGATGGATGTGTTTTCGCTCTTACGGGCAATCTTATCAATCTCATCCACATAAATAATTCCGCGTTCAGCCAGTTCAATGTCGTAGTCGGCAGCCTGAACCAGACGAAGCAGAATGTTCTCAACATCGTCACCTACATAACCTGCTTCGGTCAGAGTGGTAGCGTCAGCAATGGCAAAAGGAACCTTAAGAATACGGGCCAGAGTCTGCGCAAACAAAGTCTTGCCGCAGCCGGTGGGACCGAGCAGAAGAATGTTGCTCTTCTGCAGTTCCACGTCATTTCCGCCGCCAAAGTAAATGCGCTTATAATGATTATAAACGGCCACGGACAGAGCAACCTTGGCTTCATCCTGACCAATGATATATTCATCCAAAACGGAGCGGATCTCACGGGGAGTCGGGATCACATCAGGCATCTCAGGAGCCGAGGAATAATCAGCAGCTTCATAATCCTCGTCCAAAATACTCATGCAAAGCTGAACACACTCGTTGCAGATATAAGCACCGGGACCGGCAATGATTCGATTAACTGCTTCCTGATCCTTGCCGCAGAAGGAACAGCGCACCGATTTCTTGTCGTCTTTTGCCATTGGATTCACCTCAAATTCAAGAAGGAGCGGAGGAAGTACCTCCCCCGCTCGTTCTATGATTATCTCCTATAAATGACCTGATCAACCAAACCAAATTCCTTTGCTTCCTCAGCAGACATGAAGTTGTCACGCTCGCAGGCTGCAGTCACTTCTTCCAGACTGCGGCCGGTGTTATCAGCCAGAATCTGATTCATTCTCTTCTTGATGGTCTCCAAACGCTTCAGGTGGATCGCCATGTCGGTGATCTGACCCTGAGTGCCGGCAGAAGGCTGATGGATCATAATTTCCGCATTAGGCAGAGCCAAACGGCGGCCTTTAGTGCCGGCAGAAAGCAGAAATGCACCCATGGACGCAGCCATACCAATGCAAATAGTAGATACGTCACACTTGATATACTGCATCGTATCGTAAATGGCCATACCGTCGGTGACAGAACCGCCGGGGCTGTTAATGTAGAACTGGATCTCCTTGTCGGGATCCTGTGCTTCCAGATACAGAAGCTGAGCAACAACCAGACTTGCAGTAGTTGCATTCACTTCTTCACCCAGGAAAACGATTCGGTCATTAAGCAATCGGGAGAAAATGTCATACGAACGCTCTCCTCGATTCGTCTGCTCAACTACATAAGGAATAAAACTCATGGGTAATTCTCCTTTAAACGGGCACAAAACGGAATTTGTTTACGCCGGTCATTCATACAGAAAGTATATCCGACCGGAGGAAACTTATTCCTCGGTTTTCTCCTCGGCTGCGGTCTCTGCCTTCTTGGTGGTAGTCTTCTTGGCAGTGGTCTTCTTGGCGGCAGGCTTCTCCTCGCCATCCTCAGCTTTCTTGGCGGCGGTCTTCTTAGCGGTAGTAGTCTTCTTGGCAGCGGGCTTCTCCTCGCCGTCCTCAGCTTTCTTGGCCGCGGTCTTCTTGGCAGCAGGCTTCTTGGCGGGCTTCTTCTCCTCAGCCGCGGGAGCCTCGCCAACCTTGGCACTCTCCAGAACGATCTTGCTGGCCTTACGGTTTGCCAGATCCTTCTTCATGCCGTCGAAATCGATCATGGTCTTGGCCTGTTCCACATCCATACCGAACTGCTCGGCAACCTTCTTGACCTCTTCTTCAACCTCTTCCTCAGAGACAGTCAGACCTTCAGCAGCAACAATGGCTTCCATAGCCAGAGTGACCTTCAGGTTAGCGGTAGCGTTGGGACGCATCTGAGCCTTCATCATGTTGACATCGGTTCCGATATACTTCAGGTACTCTTCGAAGGGGATACCCTGAGAGGAAATACGCTGAGCCAGCTCCTGAACCATCTCGTCCACACGGTAGTCGATCATAGCCTCAGGCAATTCAACTTCCATGTTGTTGCAAACCTGCTCCATCAGAGCATTCTCAAAAGCACGGTCGGCCTCGGCCTGACGGCGCTCCTGAACCTTGGCGGCCAGATCCTTCTTCAGCTCTTCCAGAGTCTCGAACTCGGAAACATCCTTGGCGAACTCGTCATCCAAAACAGGAGCGACCTTTTCCTTGACCTCATGCGCCTTGACCTTGAACACAACGTCCTTGCCGGCCAACTCTGCGGGATACTCCTTAGGGAAGGTGATATCGATGTCCTTCTCATCGCCGGCCTTCATACCGACAACAGCGTCCTCAAAACCGGGGACGAAGGTGTTGGAACCCAGCTCCAGGCTGTAGTTGTCGCCCTTGCCGCCCTCGAACTGCTCACCATTCAGGTAGCCGTCGAAATCCAGAACAACGGTGTCGCCCATCTGAGCCTCACGCTCAACGGAAACCAGACGGGTAGCGCGGTCAACCAGAGGCTTCATCTCGCGCTCGACATCAGCGTCAACCACGAAAACCTCATCCTTGGGAGCAGTCAGTCCCTTGTAATCACCCAGCTTGACCTCAGGCTTGACGGTCACGATGGCCTTGAAGGTCAGTCCTTCCTTACCAACAGAAACGATCTCAACAGAAGGATACGCGACCACATCCAGGCCCTGTTCCTTCACGGCTTCAGCATAAGCAGCGGGATAAACATCGTCGATAGCGTCTTCATAGAAGACACCGGCGCCGTACATGCTCTCGATGATCTTACGGGGAGCTTTGCCCTTGCGGAAACCGGGCACGGAAATGCTGCCCTTATTCTTACGATAGGCCTTTTCAACAGCGGCATCGAATTCCGCAGCGGGAACTTCGATAACCAGCTCTACCGTGCTGTTTTCTTTCTTTTCTGCACTCTTAACGTTCATCTTATGTCCTCCATCCGGGCCTAATTTGACCCATAATGATAAATCCAATCTATTTTATCAGATAGATTAAAATTTTTCCACACTTTTTTTCTTTTATTGCAATATTTTTTTCGGCTTAAAGTCCAGATAGTCAGCTGCAACCAAATGATACTCCACCGAATTGAACTTTCCCTCCATTGCAAGGCGGTGACTTCCGCCGTGGAGGTGTCCGTAATAACACGCCGTAACATGATATCGCTCCAACAGGTCCACAATTTCCTGGCAGATGTATCCCTGATATCGGGGCGGATAATGAAGAAAGCAAAGCTTTTCCTTCTCCCCCGCCGCTTTCAAGGATGTTTCCAGACGAATCAGCTCACGGTTAAACACCTTTGGGTCACCGTGCTCTTCAAAGAACCAGCCTCGTGTGCCGCAAAGAGCAACATCTCCATAAAAATAACAGTTGTTATGAAGCAGAGAAAAAGTACGAAACCCCTTCTCTTCGAAAAAACGATTCATTTTGGCGGCCGTGGTCCACCAATAATCATGGTTACCCTTCATCAGCAGTTTACGCCCGGGCAAACGATCCAAAAATGCAAAATCCGCTTCTGCCTGCTCCAGACTCATTCCCCAGGAAAGATCACCGCAAAGAACTACAGTATCGTCCGGTTCCACAATAGAGAACCCTTCCAAAAGCTTGTCTACGTAATTTTCCCAGCTGCCGCCAAACACATCCATGGGTTTATTACAGCTCAGGGAAAGATGTGTATCGCCAATGGCATATAGAGCCAAAGGATCACCTCAGTTCAGCATTTCCATGACCTTGTCGACCATATGTTCCTTGGCGACATTGTCCCGGAATCGTACAGTTTTACTCTTCAGTGCCGCAAGAGGAGCAGGAACAGACACGCCGGTCAGATTTTCAAGCTGATCCAGAATATCCGTGCCGGCAGCAAATTCCTTCACACCAAGGGCTCCAAGGACGCTGTCACAGAACTTGAAGGGACTTGCAGTCGAAACTACAATCGCCGCCGTCTCATCACCGGTTTCCTTGCGGTACTGATCCAGAACATCAAAAGCCACAGCAGTATGGGGATCAATCAGGTAGTTGTGTTCCTTCCACATTCTTCCGATCACATTCTGGGTCTGCTTGTCATCGCAGAAACCAGCCGCAAAAAGGGTCTCGATTTTTTTGCAAATTGCAGGGGAAACAGTGTACTTCCCTTCTGCTGCAAGCTCGCTCATGTAGCCGCGTACCAATTCATCATCCTGCCCGGACAAATCAAACAGCAGGCGCTCCAGATTGGACGAAATCAAAATATCCATCGAAGGCGACATCGTGGTATAGAACTGACGGTTACGATCGTATGTTCCGGTCTTGAGGAAATCCGTCAACACATTATTGCTGTTGGACGCACAGATCAGCTTTCCAATCGGCACACCCATCTGTTTGGCATAATAAGCAGCCAGAATATTTCCAAAATTACCTGTGGGAACACAAACATTTACGATATCACCGTTTTGGATCACGCCATCACGCAGCAAATCGCAGTAAGCAGAGATATAATAAACGATCTGAGGCAGTACACGCCCCCAGTTGATCGAGTTTGCCGAAGAAAGGAAATAACCACGCCGGGCCAGTTCAGCACGAAGTTCTTCATCTGAGAACAGCTTCTTTACGCCTGTCTGTGCATCGTCGAAATTGCCGACCACCGAGCAAACGCCGACATTGTCACCTTCCTGCGTGTTCATTTGCAGCTGCTGGATATCGGACACACCATCCTTGGGGTAAAACACAAGAATGCGTGTTTTATCAACATCCTTGAAACCTTCCAGGGCAGCCTTGCCTGTATCACCGGACGTAGCAACCAGAATGCAGACGGTCTTCTCTTCCGAATTTTTTACCAGAGAGGCAGACAGCAGATGGGGCAGCATCTGAAGCGCCATGTCCTTGAATGCACAAGTCGGGCCGTGCCAGAGTTCCAGGCAGTAAGTGTTGTCATCTACCGTACGAACAGGAGCCACAGCAGGAGTATCAAACTTTTCTGCACCGTAAGCCTTTGCTGCATATCCAGACAGCTCAGACGCAGAAAAATTCTCCAGATACGTGTTCATCACGTAGACTGCACGCTGTTGGTAAGACATTTCCTTCATGCTTTCCAGTGCATTCGGACTCAACTTGGGAAGAACCACGGGAGTCATAAGACCGCCGTCAGTGGAAAGACCCTGAGCAATTGCCTCAGACGCAGACAGACGCAGGGATTTGTCGCGTGTGCTTAAGTAGTTCATCAATCTCACAACCTTTGAAATACAGTTCTTAATATTATCACAATATTTTCATGCAAGGTCAATAGTTCAAAAGGCATTTTCAATGTAAATTATCTGCGGATTTTTGGTGGAAATGCCCTGAGGGGCATAGACTTCAGCGACATCAAACCGAGGCTGCAGCGCAGTAGGATGCTCACACAGGTAATACTCTGCCGTCATGCGCAAGCGTTCCTGTTTATGCCGATCCACGAACTCCCTCGCCTGTGCAAAATCAGCATTGCGCCGCATCTTAACCTCTGTAAAGCAGATAAACTTGCCATTTGTTGAAATCAGATCGATTTCCCCAAATCGGCATCGATATCCGGCACCAATGACCTTATATCTGTTCCTTCGAAGCCAATCAGCAACCTTGTTTTCGCCCCACCTGCCCAGCAGGCGCAGATCTCCCCCGCTCATAAATTTTTCAGGAAGGTCATGCGATGAATGGGACAGGGGCCGTACTTACGAAGTGCTTCATAATGCGCTTTGGTTCCGTAACCTTTATGCTTTGCAAAGCCGTACTCCGGGTAGATCTCATCCATTGCAATCATATACCGATCTCGGGTCACCTTTGCCAGAATGGATGCCGCAGCTATATTCGCGCTGCGGGAATCTCCCTTTACCACCATTGCATTGGGGCAGCGAATTCCTTTGTTCCGATTTCCGTCAACCAACGCAAAATCAGGTTTGGGTTCCAACATGTCAATGCACAGATCCATCGCTTTCAGCCGCGCCTCCAGAATATTGATCTCATCGATCTCATCCACGTCAATGCCGTTGATAGACCAGGCGATCGCTTTTTCCTGAATTACTTCAAACAAATATTCCCGTTTTTTCTCAGTCAACTTTTTAGAGTCGTTCAGGCCATCAATTTCAAGTCCCATCGGAAGAATAACGGCCGCAGCATATACAGCCCCCGCCAAAGGGCCTGCACCCGCTTCATCTGTTCCGCAAATTCGCTGATAGCCTTTTGCTGCATATTCCCGTTCAATTTCCCACAGACTCATTCTTCCATCTCCTCCACAGTTTCCAGTGTGAAGTTACCCAGTTTTCCGGATCGGAATTCATCCAACAGGATTCGAGACATGCGTTCCAGATCTACTTCACCGCCTGAAACGAGGAAGCCACGCTTACGTGCAGCAGCCTCAACCAACTCCCAACCCTGAACTCCTTCCGAAATTTCAATATTATAACGGGCTCGCAGCGCATCAGGATACCGATCGGAAAGCAGATTCATCAGGTGATGAGCAAGTGTTTCCAAATCGATGATTTCGGCTTTGACCGCACCGGTAAAGGCCAAATGCAAACCGGTTGTCTCATCCTCAAACTTCGGCCAAAGAATACCCGGAGTGTCCAGAAGATCCAAGGTATTGTCCACCGCAACCCATTGTTTGCCGCGGGTCACACCGGGGCGGTCTCCCGCCTTGGCCGATTTGCGCTTTGCTACGTGATTAATAAAGGTCGATTTTCCAACGTTGGGAACACCCACCACCATGGCGCGGATCGGTCGGCCCACCTGCCCTTTTCCCTTCCATTTGGCAATTTGGTCTGCCAAACTTTCGCGGGCAACTGCAGAAAATCGATTTACACCCTTTCCGGTTTTTGCGTCGGTCTCCAACACTGAGTATCCTTTATGCTTAAAGTAAGCTGCCCAGCGCTTGGTTTCCTCGGGATCGGCCTGATCGACCCGATTCAAAACGATCAGGCGAGGCTTGTCTTTCACAATATTATCGATATCCGGATTTCTGGAAGAAATGGGAATGCGCGCATCCACCAGTTCCGCAACCAGATCCACCATTTTGATATCCTGCTCCATCTGTCGACGGGTCTTGGTCATATGCCCAGGATACCACTGGATATTGAACCTTGAATTGTTCGCGTTTTCTGCCATACATTTCTCCTCCAGTACATATAGAAAAAGTCCCAGACACGCAAAATTGCGCGGGACAACAAATCAAGTATACATTATAAATAGTACAAAACTGACCATAAAAAGTCAAGTCCGGCCAATACTTGAAAGACCGCCAAGCCGAAAGGCTCAGCGGTCTATGGAGCAGGTAAAGGGAATCGAACCCTCCTATCGAGCTTGGGAAGCTCGCGTTCTACCGATGAACTATACCTGCATACAACCATTTTATTCACTTTCCCGGTAATTATACCACGGCTCCCCCCTCTTTTCAACCCCATGAAATTTTAAAAATTTATGTAATTTTTATATCTGGATATGATTTCCTGTGCTATACTATTTTAAAACACGGAAAGGAGGAGCCAGTTTGACAAAACGCGCACAGAAAATCTCAGTTTTTCTTGTCTTATTACTGTTGGCTGCGTGTAGCCTGTTTTTATGGAAAACAGGTTTCTTTTCCGCTCTCTCTTCTTTTGACTCAATGAAAGCATATATCGAACGTTCCGCACCCTACGGACAGTTCTTTTTCTTTTTTATCCAGTTGATGTCTGTAATTCTTGCTCCGATCCCAAGTAACGTTACCGCACTGGTCGGCGCGGTTCTTTTCGGATTGTGGCAATCCTTTTTTCTGACCTTTTCCGCTGTAATTTTAGGTTCTTTCCTGATGTTCTCCCTTGCGCGGTTACTGGGCCGTCCCTTCGTTGATCAATTTGTCAGCAGAAAATTATCGGAAAAATATCTTGGTATCATTCGCTCCAAACAGGATATTTTTCTGCTTCTTGTTTTTCTGTTTCCTTTTTTCCCGGATGATATGATCTGTATTCTTGCCGGGTTAACAACCATTCGCCCATTGCGTTTTCTGATTATTGCTTTGATTGCTCGCCCGTGGGGCCTTTGGGTAGCCAGTGCAGTCGGCAGTGCAACGATTTCTATCCCCCTTTGGGGCATGATCCTTCTTGGAATTGTTGGTGCAGCAATATTCATCGTCACTCTGAAATACGGTGACCGAATCGAAGAACATCTCCTGATGAAATTCAAGCATAAATGAAACCGACGGTTTTTTACCGTCGGTTTTTCTTTGGTTCTCTTTGTCCGTTTCATGGCATAAATCTCATTGAGGTGACCAACTATAAGAAGTCAAGAGGAAAGTGAAAAATTTTCATCTGAGCAAAAAGGGCGCACAAAACCAAGCCCTCTTGCGAGGACTTCAAAAAACAAGTTGGTCATGGATCAGTGAATGAGATCTGGGTTATAGGACAGCTTTTTCGTTTGGAGGGTATAAATAACCCGTAAAAGCTTTTTAGCGACATGGGTAAGCGCAACGCGGTGTTCCTTGCCCTCGGCACGTTTCTTGGCGTAGTAGGCTGCAAACGTCGGCTCGTAGTTAACAACGGTCTGTGCACAGTTCATAATGGCATAGCGCAAATGGGAAGACCCATGCTTTACCATTTTCCCCGTGTTTTCCAAAGTACCGGATTGAAAATATCCAGGCTCCAACCCGGCAAAGGAAAGTAACTTGGATGGACTGTTGAACTTGGAAAGATTGCCAAATTCAGAAAGGATAACCGCCGCAGAAGCCACACCGATTCCGGGAATGGTCAGCATGGGTGGAGCAAGCTCAAGGACACAGTCATTGATTTGCAGCTCAATTTCCTCCACTTTGCTTTGTAACTGGTTGTAGATATCGATGGTGATCTCCATTTCTTGAAGCAGATAGTCACTGGTTGAGCCAACTGTATTTCTGGCCAGCGTCTTGAGCTCTGCGAAATGCACCATGGAGAATCTCCCCCGAGACAGACGGCGCAAGGGTTCGTAAGACTTGGAATTCATATTGGAGATTTTCTCCGGAGAGGTATAGTTGGAAAGGATATACAGCGCTGTTGCCGAAAATTTTCCTTTAAAAAAGGGTTTGAACTCAGGAAAAACCTTGTCCAGGATGTTTGTTAACTCCACCAGTTGCCTGCTCCGCTGCCGAATCAGGCTGTCCCGAAATCTTGTTAGTGACTTTAGCTTTTCAAGTGTGTAAAATGACGGTGGATAGGGCTTGTACTCTACCGTCATCAGATACTGGGCGATCATGAGAGCATCTATGGAATCCGTCTTTGTTTTTCTGAGCGATTTGCTGCGAACGAATCGGTTGATCAGAAGCGGATTGAACTCCATGAACGAGAAGCCGCTGTTTTCGAGAAACAGCTTCAGGTTTTGCCCATAATGACCGGTAGCTTCAAGCCCTATCTTCTTTTCTCCATCGAGAGCATCAAGCAACTTTCTGAATAAAGAAAATCCCTCGCAGTCATTCTGGAACGACCACGAGGGTGTGATGACATCGCCAAGTTCATCAACAATGGCGCAGTCGTGTTTGAATTTTGAAATGTCGATTCCTACAAAGTACAATTGGTTTCCTCCTCTATCTGTAATTTTAGCACTGCTGTTTCCACAGAAGGCTTGTCCATGTATTCACGCAAATAAAACGTCAAGCGTTACCCAACTGATTACCAATTCAGACAAACCACTGCGGTTTGAGTCACCTCAAAACAGTCGAGCTGTAATAGCATAGATACAAATCCGCAGTGCTTGTACTGATTATAAAGCAGGTAGCTACTCCTGCAATATAACTTTTTAAGGGAAGGAGAAATAATTAAAACCACCCCTTTCGAGATGGTTTTAATTATACGTGA
>JAZOBG010000167.1:0-2729 GCA_045595865.1 Oscillospiraceae bacterium | reverse complement strand
AACAACCCCGTCTTCATCCAGTTCGTTGAGGCCTAATTCCTTAACTTAACAGGATAATCAAACGCACCGACCGCAAGGTCGGGGCGGTTTGCGTTGCGGGAAAAGGAGATTTTACCTTTTGCGCAGCAGGGCGAAGTGGTTTTTGCTGTCTGGGCTGCGTTCGCAGACAACACTCAGCGGGATATCGCTCAGATCCCACCGCAGCAACATAGCGCCAAGCAGGAACATGGAGAACGAAAAGTCATTTTCATACTGATTTCCGGTCAGGCGAACCCAAAGGCAGTACGATCCATCTTTTTCCGGCGCGGGAATCTCATCAATAAATTCATAGATGTGATTCCACTCGGTTTTCCCCCAGAGGGAGGTATAATGATTGGGATCGAAGTCACTGTCGGAATCATGCGCTACGGAGAGATCGGACAGGTAAATGGCATCTGCAAGATTGTTCGCACTCAAAGTGTGAATCCGGCTGAGCACCTGTTCCTCGCCATGGAACAGCTCATCGTTGACCTGAAGGGTCACATTGCTCCAGTCGCAGTCCGGACTGGCGTTGGGGGCGATCCGCTGGCTCAGATAGGCTCGCAGGCGAGCCAGAACGTTGGGGGCATCGTTGGCGGTGAGTCCAAATTCCTTGAGCGCCTCCAGATTGGTGCAGTTGCGCAGGAAATAGTCTGACAGGCTTTGTACAATTTTTTCTATCACGGTCTTTTCGGTGAGATAAGACTGTTGGATTTCACGAATTCGCTGCAGCTTTTGTGTCTGCTCGGCGATTTTACGGTCAAAGGCTTCGTACACCTGTTGATCGGGCAGGGTAAGAAGGGTTTTGATCTCATCGATGGTAAAGTCTGCGGCCTGCAGGTTTTTGATTTTTACAAAGTCGACAGCCTGCGCAGGCTCATAGTAGCGGTACCCCGACCACGGATCCACCTGAACCGGTTTCAGCAGATCGATTTTGTCGTAATACCGCAGAGTTTGTGTGCTGCAGGAGCATAGCTGGGCGAATTCTTTGATGGTCATCCTATCTCTAACCTCCTTCCAACCAGACTGTATCATTATAGCTCGGTGTAAGGTCAAGACCTGTTTTGAATTATTCATTACTTTACCAAAAATCCTTCACATCAGCAAGAGCTGGCAAAAAGTAAAAGTGAATAGGTAAGAGGGAATAAGTAAAAATCCTCCACACTTTCGTGTGAAGGATTTTTGTCTGTGGTGGCCAAAAAAGATCTCTTGTTCAGGAGGTGCAGGCAGGGAGAAATTTGTTTTTAAGAGCGATACAAACTTTACTCCCCATTCCAATTATATATTTTGCGGTTGCTTCAGCTTCAAGCTTATCTTATAACGGCATTAAACTCGTCAGCGGTGAACACACCGGCCTCAACCAGCCTTTCCCAGAGCATTTCGCCGGAAGCAGTCTTCGCCGACAGCGCACGGTAGGAAACAACCACCATATCGGCACGCCAGAACGAGCGTGTACAGATCTCGTAGGAATCGTTTTCGGTGGAAAGGATGCCGCTTGCCCCCATCAGCTCAAAGGCATGGTCATAAACCGTGTAATCCTCGGTATCGGTTTCGCCCAAGGCGCGCAGCACAAAGGTGAAATACATCTGGGCGCTGGCCGTGCCGGTGCCGAATTGCGTTGCGCTGACACCGGCTGTAAGACCCGTTTCATAAGCATAGCCCACATATTTGTCCGCCCATGCAGGAACGTCGGTGAAGGGATGCTTCCATGTGCCGGAGAGGGCGACCTCTTCCTGGCCCAACAAACGGATGAGCATCACCAACGCCTCCAATCGGGAGCCTTCTCTGGAGAGCTCATAGCCATTGTCGCTGCCCTGGAAGAGCCGGAGGGTCTTCAGGCGGTCGGCAAACTGTGTCGCGGTATTCATGTCACGCTCAGTGTGGTAGACAGGCTCGTCGGACAGGTTGACATTGGTTTCCATCGTCAGACACCAGCCCTGTACGGACTCATCCCATGCAAAGGAAGGCGACCATCCGTTGCCCCAGTCCCAGCCCAAAGCGGCGACGGCGGCATAGCCGCCCGATACACGGCGCACTTCAGTACCGCTTTCACCTTTGTATTTGTAATAGATGTCCATGCCGGTAATGGAGGAATCTTTTCCGATCATGCAAAAGTTGAACATGCCGGGACCCTCTCCGTTGCAGATGATTTTTGCGCCCTCTTCAACGGTGATATTGCCGGCAATTTCAAAGCCGGAGTTTTTGTCAATGGTCAGCGTCACACCGGACTTGACGGTGATGTTGCCGTACTTGACAAAAGAGGCTTTCAGCGTGGTGTCCTTCTCATAAACCAGATCCTGTGGTGCGGCGGCAAATGCCGTCGTGGAGAGGGAAAGAACGATAAGGACCAAAAGAATGATTGAAATGAATTTCTTCATAGCGCACCTCCAATTGTTTTTTTCCAGTGTATCATCTGCCTGCGGAAAAGTAAAGGAGAGAAAATCGCGGAAGGCGCCCGATCCTTCGAATTCACCCATCAACAAAAAATCCGAGCCACGCATAGATGCGTACCTCGGATATTTGGTGGAGGAGGGTGGATTCGCTTTTCTGCGGAAAAGCCACGCCGGTTGCGGCGCGCCCCCGGCGCACAGCCAAGAGCCGGCTTTCGAATCCCCCCTCAAAGACAAAAGCTCCAACCCCGAACGGGATTGAAGCTTTTGTGGTGGGAGAGGGTGGATTCGAACCACCGAAGTCAGCGACAACAGATTTAC
>JAZOBG010000166.1:0-4504 GCA_045595865.1 Oscillospiraceae bacterium | reverse complement strand
GCGATCTTGTAGTTTCTGTAAATGACCGAGTATGTATTATCATTTTCACCGCGGATCTCAACCCTAGTGTCTGCCATAGATTCACTAAGGAACACTCGGATCGGTCCAAAACGCAGAAAGCCCCAATTGTTGACTTTGATGAGTCTGGCACCTTCTTCATAGACATAGGGCTTTGGCTCGTAGTATGGCCTGGTGCTGGAGGTGTAGACACTGGCGGGTGTTTTCATGCCCAGGGCATGGTGAGGGCGCATTTCGTTATACACCCAGCGCCAATTCTCCAGCTGCTCTTTTGCCGCTGCCATGTTTGCCGGTGTGACGCGCAAAGCCTCTTCCTTTAGGGATCTGTGAAAACGCTCTATTTTGCCCTGTGTCTGAGGATGGATCGGCCGTCCATGAATTGGTTGGATATCCAGATCCATAAGAAAACGTTCGAAAAGAGATATTCCCTTATGCGGCCCGGCAAACTGGGATCCGTTATCCGACAAGACAGAATTTGGCAATCCATACTCCTGAAAAGCCAAAATAAAACTGTCTTTTACCCCGGATGCGGAACTTTTGGGCTCAATTCGGATGCTGTACCGAGAGTGGTCATCCAGTATCGTCAATGGGTAACAGCGCTCGCCGTTTTCAAGCAGAAAGTCACCTTTGAAATCTGTTTGCCACATCTCGTTGCAGTGATCTTTTTCAAACCGTATAAATGCTGTGTGTTTTGCCGATTCCTCCGGGTCAATAAGGCCGTTACGCTTAATGATATTGCAGCAGGTTTTGTCGCTGGGCAGCCCCTTTACACCGGCAGCTTCTAAAGCAGCCCGGATCGTCTTCCCTCCCCAGGCAGGGTGCGATAGACGAAGCTCTATGATTTTCTGCTCAATGTTGTCGGCTGTTTTAGAAGGCTGACGGTTTGGTCTTCGGCTTTGGTCACAAAGCGGAAGACCTGATTCAGCTCTGTTGATCCACTTATATCCAGTTTTTCTGCTGATGCCGTACTGCCGGCATAGTTCGCTGATGTTCGCATCTTCTGCCGATGCAGCCATTACAAATTGCTTCCTTTGTTCCATTACAGTCTTTGTCTCCCATGACATCTGACCCACTTCCTTTGCTTGTCGGATGTCTTGTATTATAGCAAAAACTGTTACCTATGTCTCTTCTCTACCTGTTACCTATGTTACTACTCTATACATCTTGACCCTCCCTTGCAGGAACGATTCCACAAACCCTACCGAAAACCACCGTAGGGGCGGCTCTGCGTGGCCGCCCGTTTGCCGGTGTAACGATTTTGCGGCGGGTACCGTTACGTTGCGGGCGATTTACGAATCGCCCGAAACCTGCTGTCCACCACCGCGCCCATGTGGGGGAGGGTCTTGCCCCTCACTTAACCGATCGATCTGTACCGCATCTTCGGAAAAACGTCTGTCATCCTGCGTATTAAGGTTTTCTCATTTTGTTGATTTTTATGAACGAATGCTTATAGTTAATACTTTTGATTTCCTGCCGACCACAAAAAACCAGACATCTATAAAACGAAAATGTCGTTGTTTATATTCATAATAATATGATATAATTTTACCGATTTCCACAATAAACGGAAAAGGAGTATGAACATGAAGAAAAGAATCGTTTCTCTTTTGCTGGTTCTTTGTATGCTTCTGGCGATCCCGATGCCTGCCAAAGCAGCGACTGTGGCCAGCGGCACCAGCGGCAATATCAAATGGGTCCTGGATGACAGCGGCTGCCTGACCCTTACCGGCTCCGGCGCTATGAATGCCTACAGCTATCAGTCCGCACCCTGGTTTTCCTATGCGGACAGGATCTATAAGGTAGTCATTGGCGAAGGAATTACCAGCGTTGGCAGCAATGCTTTTGTCAACTGCGAGGTGATCACCTCTGTGAGCCTGCCCGAGGGCATTACCTCCATCGGACGGGATGCCTTCCGTTCCTGCGAGCGTCTTTCGGATATCACCCTGCCTTCCACTCTGAAAACCATTGATTACGGCGGCTTCCAGTATTGCTACAGCATCACCAAGCTGGATTTCCCGGACGGTTTGAAGACCATCGGTGATCTTGCCTTTACCATGTGCGGCAGCCTGGAAGAAGTGATCCTGCCCGATTCCGTGACTTCCATCGGCACCAGCTGCTTCAGCCAGTGTGATGATCTGAAGCGGGTTGTTCTTTCCGACGGCATCACTACTCTGAAAAGCAGCGCGTTCTTTGACTGCGATGCCTTGTATGATATTACGATGCCCAACAATATTACCCATTTGGAAAGCACCGTTTTTGCCGATTGCGATTCCCTGGAATCCTTTACGGTTCCTGCCAGCGTCCAGAGCATGGATGTGGCAGCCCTTGCTTACAATAGCGCTCTGATGTCCATCCATGTGGAAGCGGGAAATACCGCTTTTAAGAGTGTGGACGGTGTTCTGTTCTCCGCAGACGGAAAGCGGCTGGAATGCTATCCCTGCGGCAGATCCGGCAGCTACACCATTCCCGACGGAACCCAGACCGTTGCTTACTGCGCTTTCAGTAAGGCCTACGGTCTGACAGGGGTGGATTTCCCTGCCAGCGTGACCACGGTGGAGGATAATGCCTTCTCCTATTGCTCCGGTCTGTCGGAAATGGAACTGCCCGGTGTTGTGACTTTGGGAGAAGAAGTGTTCCTTTCCTGCACCGAGCTGACCAAGGTGATCTTTGGCAAAAATCTTGCTTCTGTTGGCTATGGCATTTTCTACCGTTCCTCCGGCGCGGCTGTGGAGCAGATCTATTTCACCGGCAGTGCTCCCAGTTTTGATGCCAGTGCCTTCAAGTATGCCACTGCAACGGCTTACTATCCTGCTCACGATTCCACCTGGACCTCCAAGATCTCCAGCAGCTATGCCGGAACCATTACCTGGGTGGCTTACGATCCCGATGCCACCACCGCGGAAGGCACCTTCGGCGACGGTATGAGCTGGAAGCTGGATGAAGAGGGTACTTTGACCGTGACCGGCACCGGCGCTATGCCCGATTTTGAGCAGGCGCCCTGGAATGATGTCCGCAACAAGATCAAAAAGGCTGTCATTTCCGACGGCATTACCCATATCGGCGCTATCTCCTTCTATGGCTGCGGCAATATGACCCAGGTTTCCATTCCCGACAGCGTGACCACCATCGGCAATTATGCTTTCCACAGCTGCGTGGGTCTGAGCAGCGTTCAGCTGCCGAAGAATCTCCAGTCCATGGGCACCAACACCTTCTGCAGCAGCGGCCTGACCGGCATTGTGATTCCCGATTCCTGCATGGAGCTGGGAACCGGAACCTTCTATAAGTGCGGCCAGCTGGCCAGCATTACGCTGCCTTCCAATCTTCAAGTCATTCCTGATGACTGTATCGCTGAATGTGACAGCCTTACTGAGCTGATCATTCCCGATTCCGTTACCACCATCGGCGCTACGGCCCTGTACGATAACGACGGCCTGGTGAACATCACGCTGCCTGCCTCTCTGTCCAACTACGGCGACGGCGCGCTGTCTGCCAGCAGCAGCCTGAAGAACATTTACATCAGTGAGGGAAATGCATATTTCACCTCTGTGGACGGTGTTCTGTACAATAAGGACAAGACCGTTCTTCTGAACTTCCCCGGCGGCAGAAGCGGCAGCTACAAGGTGGTTGACGGTGTTCAGAACATCGCCTTTGCGGCCTTTGACGGTTCTCCGTATCTGACCGGCGTGGATCTGCCGGATTCCCTGGTAAGTCTTTCCAACTATGCCTTTATGAACTGTACGGCTCTCGCGGAAGTTGTCCTCGGAGACAATGTGACCTCCACCGGCAACTATACCTTCTACGGCTGCAACAAGCTGATCAAGCTGGTGCTGGGTAAGAGCGTGTCCTCCGTGGGCACCTGGATTATGTACGGCACCAACCACGACCGTACGCTCAAGCAGATCTATTTCAGAGGAAACGCGCCCACCTTCAAGAGCAATTCCTTTGCCTACATCTATGCGGATGTTTATTATCCTGCGGATAACACCACCTGGACATCCTCCAATACTACTTCCTACGGCGGTTTTGGCGTGCTGTGGCATGCTCATTCCCATAGCTATAAGGAAACGGTTACCGATGCAACCTGCACGGAGGCCGGATCCCGGTATTTTGTGTGTGAATGCCCTGAACGCTATTCCGAAGAGATCCCTGCGGCAGGACACAGCTATGCAGAGGGAAGCTGTACTGTCTGCGGCGCGGCAGACCCGGACTATGTAGTCCTGGAAGGCCTGCACAAGGGCTGCGACGGCAAGTGGTATTACTACTCCAACAACGCCATCGACTACAACTACGTAGGCCTGGCAGCCAACGGCAGCGGTACCTGGTACATCTCCAACGGCACCATCGACTTCAGCTACAGCGGCCTGTTTGATTTTGAAGGCGAGCAGTACTACATCAGCAAGGGCAGAGTTGATCCCAACATCAACGGTCTGATGAAGTGGGACAACCAGTGGCTGTACTTCGCACACGGCAAGGTGGATACCGAGTA
>JAZOBG010000165.1:0-2589 GCA_045595865.1 Oscillospiraceae bacterium | reverse complement strand
AAAGCCATACCGATGCAAAGGGGTAACGAACACGATCTTGCTGGAGGTGTGCTTGGCAACAAGGGCGGGAATGATGGTATTCAGCGCACCGTAGAAAGTTCCGTCCTCCGTATCCTCCACGGTGCCCAGGGGTGTTTCATGGCCATAATCATTGGTGCCCATGAAAACAACGATCAAATCGGCAGAGGGAATATCTTGATAGCGACCAATCAGGGGCTGATTGGACTGACCGTAGTCCGAAGCCGCACTGATGCAGGACCCGGCTACACCCATGGGTGTCACGGCGGCGAAGCCGAGGCTTTCCTCCAAATACTCATAATAGATTTTCGTTGTTCCTGTACCGGCAGTAATACTGTCACCGACAAATACGGCGCTACTGCCTTCCCAGGGATTCGCTTCATTCTCACTTGCCAGCGTCTGCATCGGCATCAACCCGATCAGCAGCACCAGCGCCAGAATAAACGATAATGTTCGCTTCATAACCATCCTTCTTTCCCCCTCGACAAGGGCAATGCACATAATAATACATTATAATTATAGTCCCGTTTTCCAGTTATTTCAATAGTTTTTTACTCTATCACACTTTACAGCGAAAACGCAAAATATCATCTCGTTCAGTCACGACAAAACTAATCTCTCGTTCCAAAGTGTCAAGGGTCTTGTAAAGACTTTTGACAGTAAAAAAGCACGATGGTTTCGTATCGAAACCATCGTACTAATTTGGTGCGCGAGGGGGGGGGACTTGAAGGTCTCCTATGAAACCCGTTTTGGATTCGATGGCCTCGGCGTTTTCCGGTTCGCTCTACTTCCCCGCCGACCACTGGGCGACGGGTTGTTCCAAAACTGCTATTGCAAGCTTTGCAATAGCAGTGCTCGTCCCAAGCTGTTGGCAAACCCAGCCTCTCTTCTATCGAACATTATTGCCAAACGGCACCGTCATCCTCTATCTATGCTTGATTACGCCAGCGCATACTTCTGTAGCCTGTCTCACTTTTCTATCAAGTCCTCGATGGTACATCCCAGAACCTTAGCTATACGGCGGATGGTTTCGACGCCTGCTTTGTTAATGTCTTTATTCTTCTGTTCATACATCTGGATGGAGCGAAGACTTACACCAGACCGCTTTGCAAGTTCTGCCTGGGTGCAGCCGTATGTTGTTCGAATGCGTTTCAGGTTGGTTTCCGAGAAAAATTCCTGCATTCTCTTGTCCATAATGTCCACAAACTTAGAAATGTCTGCTTCGTGAAGGGTATAGTACATATTCTGCAAATCTTCAAAAGTTACCACCTTGGGTTGTTTGTTTGCCATTGTCTGAACTTGATATATTGATTGAGCTGGGATGCATAATTACAGAAAAAGAATCGTGTTCTGTAATACATAAAAATCGTGTCGGAGCAAAAGTTCCGACATGATCTAAAAGCTATTGTATTTGGGCTCTACCACAACTATTGGACATAGCGCCCTCAAAAAACCAGGAACATCTCAAATCCAAGGTATTCCGGGATTTTTATATGCAAGCACCACTGCAACACCCTGCAGCGGCAAATATTTCGCAAATATGTGGATGCGACCGTATCTTAAGCCAGGAGCTCGTATTTCTGAAGCGCTTCCACAAACCGGTCCACGCACAGCGCGGCAGTTTCTTCGTCCACCTCGTAAGCATCCAGCAGTGCCTGGATCAAAGCCTGCCGGTCCGTCTCCTGTTCCAAACGCTGCCACAGAAACTTTCCCGTCCCATTCAGGGTGATCATTCTGTCCAGTTCCCCCTGGATCGGCAGAGCCACAGTATCTCCCGCAATGTCCTGCAGAATAAAACCTTCTTTGACCTTCATACTCCTGCTCCTTTCCTTCAAAATCGAAAATAGGCGGTTTTTACCCCGGCGGCACATGCCGCCGGGGTAATACCGATTAACTAATCAGGCGATGGGGCCTTCGTCTTCGCCCTGAGTGATGGAGGAAGTGATGATATCAACAACCTCGATCTTTTCGACCTTGACTTCTGCCATTTCGAACATGTAAATTTTCCTCTTTTTCACATTCTAATTAGATACAGTATTTTATTAACAGCATTTGCGCAAAATGTCAATAACTTTTATCTATGAAAATATGCATAAGCAGAGGCGCCGAATTTCATGATGGCATCACATACCTCCAGCCATGCGGGATCCTTCTGGCGGGAGCAGTTGCTTGCCATGCTGTCAATGCCCCAGGCAACAACGTTACCCTCTGCGTCATACAGCTCACAGGTAACGGCGCTCTTGTAGTCCGCAATCGCCAAATCGGTCACAATGACCTGCGTACGGCTGCCGTTCATAGTAACCTCCAGTTTTTCGGGTTCCACCTCATTGCCGTAGTGGTCCGTGAAGGTTGCCTTTGCGGTCATGCCTTCTGCGTAGGCCACGTCGAAGTAGAACTTCAGCTGGATCTCGTCCTTCAGGACCAGGCTGATGCCGTACAGGTTCTGGCCGTCCTTGATGCTCTCAACGCTTTCAGCCTCCGCGGTTGCCAGGGCCTTCTGCTCAGAAGTCAGCTGCGCATTGACCAGGTTATCCGTATTGTACTTAAAGTAGGTCTGTGCTGCCGCACCGT
>JAZOBG010000164.1:0-2874 GCA_045595865.1 Oscillospiraceae bacterium | reverse complement strand
AATGTAAAATATGATAGAATAATCAGGATTTGCAAGAAAAAGGAGAGAAGTTATGCGCACCTTTGTTCAACGGGAGCTTCGTGAGTGGAAAAGCAACGTGAAAGGCGACATCCTTGGCGGCTGTGTTTCCGCTTTCTCAGTCATTCCCGAAGTGATCGGCTTTACCATTGTTGCCGGAGTGGACCCCATTCTCGGCCTGTATACCTCCATTGCGTTTTTGATCCTGACCTCGTTCTTTGGCGGACGGCCTGCCATGGTGTCGGCCGGGGCGGGCTCCATGGCCGTTGTTGTCGTGGCTCTGATCAAAAATTACGGAGTGCAGTATCTGTTTGCCGCCGTGCTGCTGACCGGTGTGATCCAGTTTATCCTCGGTCTGTGTCGGGTGGGTAATCTGCTGAAGTATGTTCCCAATACCGTCGTGGTAGGATTCTGCGACGCGCTGGCAATCATTATTTTCAAGTCTCAGGTCAGCAGTTGTCTCGATAATCTGGGTGGAACCGTCCTTGGTGCTGTAAAGATGTTTGCCTTTATCGCCATTGGTCTGCTTGTGATTTACCTGTTTCCCCGGGTTACCAAAGCGGTTCCGTCTACTTTGGTTTCCATTATTGTTGTGACGGTGGTCTCTCTGATCGTCGGTCTGCTGACCGGCGGCAATTCCGATGTGACCATGATCTCCGATCTGGGCAATTTGCAGGCTGCCTGGCCTGCCCTGAAACTGCCTGAGGTGCCGCTTAACGGCGAGACGCTGAAGATCATTCTTCCCATTTCGGTTTCACTGGCCTTTGTGGGCCTGCTGGAGACCTTGCTGACTGCCCGCGTGGTGGACGGCATGACTGAGTCCGGAAGCAACAAGAATCGCGAGTGCCGTGCACAGGGTATCGGCAATCTGGTCTGTGGCCTGATTGGTGCCATGCCCGGCTGTGCCATGATGGGTCAGGCCATCGCCAACGTGGAATCCGGCGGCCGTGGCCGTCTGTCCACTTTGGTTTCCGGTCTGCTGCTGGCCTGTCTGCTGGGTTTTGGCTCCGGTATATTGGGAGCCATTCCGCTGGCAGCGCTCATTGCCGTGATGATCTTTGTTTCCATCACTACCTTCGACTGGAAGAACCTTGTGGGAATGTTCAAAAACCGTGACAGAAAGTCGGTTCAGGAGACCGTCGTTATTATCCTGACCGTGGTTCTGACCGTCGCCACCAGCAATTTTATGTACGGTGTGGGTGCCGGTCTGATCCTGACCTTTATTTTCTGGCTGTTTGACCGCAAGTGCAGCAAGTAAATTGAATGCAAAAAACAATGCCGTCCCGGTTTGGGACGGCATTGTTCATGGAACGACCTTTTTCAGATATTTTGCTGCGAGATATTCAAAGCGGGGAATGGCCAAGTCGTAAATAAAAAATGTAATATTTCCGAGAACGAGCAAAAGAACGGTCAGCGCAGTGCCAAGTGTTTCGGGGACCAGAACAAGAATGATAAGTGCCTCCAGTCCGACGACGACAACATTGAAGATCAGAAATTTAACTGCGATGCGCGAAACTCTTGGCAGTTTTTGAAGTGCTGGCCACAAAATCGGATACCAGCCGAACAGACCGAGGAACATCAGATTTTGTTCGGGGGCGGGAACAAGGATCAGGCTTAGAAAACCGATTGCCAGCCACAGCAGGATCTGAAATTTTTTGCCCCACGTACTGCCAATGAAGGTCAAAAACATGCCGATGATCATGGGAACCAAGTACATTCCAAGACCAAGGATATTTCCCAGGAACATAAGCACAACCCCGAGGGCGGTCGTGATCCCGCAAACGGCAATTCGTTTTGACTGTTCTTTCACATGAATCATTCCTTGCCTGCTCCGTATGCGGATTTTTACGCTGCATCCGCCACGGATTCATACTTCCTTTTTGACGATGGGCAGCCATACTTCACAATAGCGGGAGCTGTTGAGCTTTTCGTTGCCTTCCTCCCAATACCAGTGGATGACGCCGATCTCGGGTGCGTCCCGCAGTTCGTACCCGGACGTGGGGAGCCATTCGCTGACCGCCTGCTTTCGTAGACCGTCAATTTCATTGACAGGATACTTGCACCGCTCGGTTTCACACACCAGATAGAGTCCGGCGGGAATAGAAATGTCTTCGTACCACGCAGCGATATCTTTACCGATTTCTTCTGCCATATCCCGGCGGGATGCTTCGCACAGCTTTGCGGCAATGTAATAGTCATAACCATCCGGACCGAAATTTGTTATAACAGTATAGCTGTTGTCGCAGTCGTGAGCAAGTCCTTCCAGGATATACTGTTTCAATCGGGTCGTGGTTGCAAATTCGTGATCCTGCAGGTTCATGTTTTCGGGGTTGCCAATGAACCGCTTTTTGAATCCCGTCAGGATCATACCGGGCTTTTCTTCAATTCTGTAATTCATAATACTGCCACCTTCCAAAGATACTTTGATGGACAGGCGGGAAAAGGACTTCAGCATCACACCGCTGCCGCGCGCCTGCGACGGGGTAATGCCATGGAATTTCTGGAACGCCTTGGCAAAGCTTTCCGGACTGTCATATCCGTACTTGTATGCTACGTCGATCACTTTTTCACGGGTGTTTGCCAACTCCACACCGGCGAGCGTCAGCCTGCGGCTGCGGATGTACTCGCCCAGGGTGTAGCCGCACAAAATGCTGAAGGTCCGCTGAAAGTGGAAGGGGGACGAAAAGCTTTCCTTTGCGATCTGCTCGTAGTCCAGTTCCTCCGTGATGTGATCCTCGATGTAGTTGATGGCGTTTTGAATACCGGTGATCCAGTCCATGCTGATCCCTCCTGTCGAGAACCAATATACCGGAAGTGCCCGGAAAAATCCTGACTTTGTATGCTTTTGTCTGTCTG
>JAZOBG010000163.1:0-13082 GCA_045595865.1 Oscillospiraceae bacterium | reverse complement strand
ATACAGGTTGGCAGCATGGGTGGCACCCAGGCTGCAGCCAAAGGCCGTAATACCCGGCTCCCCTTCCCATCCGTTGCGTTGTTTTGCATCCATCCGAATGAAAGGAGCAATTTCATCGGTGATGTAACGCATCCAGTCCTCATGGCGGCGAATACGCCAGTAGGGATTTCCGACCTTATTGGACCAGGTCTCCTTGTCCAATGTATCGATGGAATAAACTATGATCTGACCGGATTCCAGCCAAGGTCTCCAGGTGTCAATCATCCGATAACCCTCAAAGTCGAAAAAACGGCCGTCCTGACAGGGAATAAAAAGCACAGGGCGGCCTGCATGGCCATATACTTTACACTCCATATCACGGCCCAGCGCAGAGCTATAATCTTTGTAATATCTCATTTCCATCGGAAAACCTCTTTCAATCCAGCCCGTAGAGCAGTGTGTTCATAAAAAACGGGATCTGCCGTTCCCAACTTGCTTCATTATGGTTTCCACCGGGAACGATGCGGCAATCCAGATATACGCCGCGCTCCAGCAGCTTGGCCGCAACCTTGCTGAACTGATATTTCATGTTTTTATGGAACGGAAGTTCACGAGAACCGTAATCCATGTAGATCACTGTATTTGGATCGATGGGAGCGCTGCTGAGCATGCGATCCAGCTGTCTTGTGGCAAACCAAATGGAGGGTGACAGGGCAGCCGCTCTGGAAAACACATGATTATATTCCATGACGGCATACAGACTCATCAGACCACCCATAGAACTACCGCCGATAAAGGTGTGCTCACGATCCGGGATGGTGGGGTAATTTTCATCAATATATTCTTTAAACGTGTTGACCAGCCATTCCATGGTGGTCTTCCCTTTCCCTTTGATGTAACCCATTTCGGGGTTTTCGAAGGTGAAAGGAGAATATTCCTTCAGGCGCCCGTTGTCCGGACTGTGATCACATTCAATTGCAACAATAATCATGGGAAGTTCGGTTTCTTCCACGAACTCCGCCATGCCCCAGCTTTTGCCGTAAGTGGCATCCTCGTCAAAGAACACATTGTGTCCATCAAACATATACAAAACCGGACAACGGACATCGGGATTCTCCTGCGCCTCATCCGGAACATAAATGTATGCGTTTCGTTCCACATCACCGGTCAATTCCGGGATGGTAATGCTCCACTTATCAATCATCGTGTTGTCTCTTTTCAAATTAATATAGAACTTTTTGACAGTTTATCACGGCAAAGTGAAAAAGTCAATCTTTGACAACTTTATCTTCAAAACACTGTAACCGAAAGCTTCCTCCCCCTCCAAAGATGGCGAGGGAGCAAATGCGATCCTTACTTATTGCCGGATTTTTTGATCGGCCGCGCTTTCAGCACCACTGCGGTGCGGGCGGGCAAATACAACTCCACAATATTCCCGTGATCGGTCTTTTTCGTGAAGTAGGACATATGCGCCACCAGTCCCTGTCCGCCATACTTTTCATCGTCACTGGACAATTCGAGAGTATACTCCGCCGCAGTATGTACCGGAACCTTAACCCCAGTTTGAGAGCGGTCAGGATGGAAGTTGAAGGCAAACAGAAGCCCCTTGCGTTCAAAAACGATCACCTTGTCGGCTTCATTCAGGTAACGCAAGTCACCCATGCGCTGGGTAAACATACGGCTGCGCTTGGTCAGGGCCACCATGTCGTGATCGAAGTCACCCAGCCACTGATACTTCAGGAATCCGTTGTCACGCAGACTCCACTGACGGCGGCAGTAATGGAAGCTCCAGCCATTGCCCTCCCGTGGGAAATCGATCCATTCGGGATGACCGAATTCATTGCCCATGAAGTTCAGATAGGCTTCGCCGCCTCCACCGAGGGTGAACAGTCGGATCATCTTGTGCAAGGCAATGGTACGATCGATAACAAGGCTATGGCATTCCTTGGTCATATCGGTGTACATGTTAGCATCTGCGAGACGGAAGATCAAGGTCTTGTCCCCCACCAGTGCCTGATCGTGACTTTCCACGTAAGCCACGGTATTCTCACCGGGACGGCGCAGACACATATCACCCCACATCCGGCCGATATTCCAATCCTCATCCTTCTTCTCTTTCACCGTCCTGATCCACATATCGGGCAGACCCATGGCAAGACGGTAGTCAAAGCCAATTCCTCCATCCTCAATGGGCAGGCACATACCGGGCATGCCGGACATATCTTCCGCAATGGTGATGGCGTCCGGATTGACCTGACGGATCAGCTCATTGGCAAGTTGCAGATATGTAACCGCTTCGGTATGGGTATTCAGGGAGAAGTACTTGTTGTCATTATCAAAATTGGTGCCCAGACCATGGTCATGATACAGCATGGAAGTCACGCCGTCAAAACGGAAGCCGTCAAAGTGATACTCGGTCATCCAGAACACGAGATTGGACAGCAGGAAATGGATCACTTCATCCTTGCCGTAATTAAAACATTTGGTGCCCCATGCAGGATGGTCACCCTTGGGACCATCGTGGAAGAACTGCCATGTGGTGCCATCAAACTCGTTGATGCCCTCGGCGGTGTTCTTCACAGCATGAGAATGAACCACATCCAGCAACACACGCAGTCCCAGCTTGTGAGCCTTGTCCACCAGATATTTCAGGTCCTCCGGCTTGCCGAACCAGCTGGAAGCGGCATAGAAATTGGCCACCTGATAACCAAAGCTGCCGTAATAGGGGTGTTCCATGATGGCCATCAGCTGAATGGCATTATAGCCGGCTTTCTTGATACGAGGCAGGACGTACTGCGCAAACTCGCGGTAAGTACCTACCTTGCCCTCTTCCTGAGCCATGCCAACATGGGCCTCATAGATGTACAGAGACTGTGCAGGCTTAAACTCCTGATCTGTCCAGGCGAAGACCTTGCGGTCATCCACCACCTCTGCACACCAGGTGACCTTGCCTTCCTCCTGCACCACACGGCGGGCGTACAGAGGGATGTGGTCGGTGCGCTGCAGGTTGGCGTCCACTACCGTCTTGACCTTACAACCGTCCCAAAGGGCATCGTCGCCCTCCAGATACAGTTCCCAGACACCCCCATCCAGACGGTTCATCGGATGGGAGGTGGGGTTCCAGTCGTTAAACTCACCGGTCAGGTACAGCTGATACGCACCGGGCGCCCATTCGCGGTAAACCCAGGCACCCTCCAGATGGTGAATGCCAAAGTAGTTGTGTGCATTGGCAAACTCTTTCAGCGTCATGCCGTCGGGCAGAATGCGGCTCTTGGTGCTATGATACAGATCCATACGCAGGTCGATATCACGCTCAAAGGCCTGCAGCTGAGGATTCAATTCCAAAATACGATACATAACATACCTCTTTTTCAAATTAGCAAATCGTTGATCACACAAGGTCGGTATCTTTCTTTAATATATTTTAACATTAACCGCATTCATTGACAAGCCGTACCGTACGACAGCATTTGCTAAAATGCGCACCGTTCATCCTTTTCCAACGGTGCGCATTTTTGTATTTTAGAAGATTTTCACATTAGTCAAAAGAGCCTTTTCCGGGCCGATATATCCGTTGTGGATACCCACGACACATGACAGCCGGATGCGGTTCAGCACATCACCAAGTTGGCCGGAGATGGACACGCCGGTAACAGGAATCATACATTCACCGTTATGGTAATAGGCCAGACGGATCTCGCCGCCGATGTAGTCGTTGTTCAGGTCCACCTGCAGGCCGGACATGGAGACAATCTCCAGATATGGACCGTGGGCAAATTCTTCCGGACTCACGCTTCCGGCATCCACCAGCATACAGCGCAGGTTACCGGTGGGCACTTCACCCAGATACTGACCATACCGATTGCTGCCATAATAATTTGTCACCTTGCCCTGATCCACAATGCGAATGCTGCCCAGCGCCATACCGTCTTCATCAAACCTGGCACTGCGCACGCAGCCGGCAGCCTCACCGGCCATGGTAATGGAGATGCCGTCTCCTTCAGTCCCCTTCTGAATCAAGTCGTCCTTCTTGAACAGGTTGGAGTGAGAATAGACCGTACCGTAATTCAAGTCACCGGCGATGCTGGCAAACAATTCCGCCAGCTCGCCCTTGTTCAACACAACAGGGCAATCCATAGCGAACTCCGGTTTGACCGCTTGGCAGCGAGCCTTCACCTGCTCCATATTTTCGGCGATCTCACGAGTCAATTCCCGCGCGTTCATCGCGCTGAAGTTGTACTGTTCGTAGAGTTCCACGCTCTGCTTCTCATCGGTATAGGTCGGAATGGCTTCCACCATCGCATCATAGCTGACCTGCGTCTTATTCAATCCGCAACTGTTTTGCACCGACTTGGTGTGCTTCGCAACAAAGACTTCCACCGAATTCAGCGAAGCGGCAGGAATGGTATTGGCCGCAAATACAGTCTTTGCAATCTCTGCGGCCAATTCGGCAGGTTCATACCCGGCAAAGTTGCTCTCCACGACAAATTCGCCCTGCTCCGCCCGGGGCAGCTCGTAGTTTCGGTTATTGATCAAGAGTGCCTTATCAACCGCCTCTTCAATCAACGCCTCCATCTGCTCCGGCGTAGTGGACGGATACACGAAAAACTGTGCATCACCCTTGTATTCACCGTGGTCGACATACACAGTCACTTCCTTATCGCAGGTGTCGGTACAGCGAACCGTTTCCAGCTTGCCCTTGACAAAGAACAGCTCGTAGCTTTCCTTCTGATGGACATTGATCTTATAATCGGACACCTGTGCGTGTTCCCGAAGCATCTGAATCAGTGTATTCATCCCAGCTTCACCTTCACTTTCAACGCAGGACCGCCGTCGCTGACGCGAACCCACTCTTTGTAACCCTTGCCGCACATACCGGCACCGACCACCTTAAAGTCATCAGAAACCATGGAGATGGATTTCAGCAGATCGGGAACATAGCCGCTCATGACAACGGGCGACACCCAGTTGTCGGTCAGCTTGCCGTCCACGATCTCAATACCGTATTCTGCAACACACTGGATGGCCCAGTTTTTGGGGTCCTCCATGCCGTTGTTGGTCTCAAAAAGCATGTAACCATGATCAATGGATGCGATCATATCCTCCAGCTTGTCCGTACCCTTTTCAAAGAAGGTGTTGGTCATTCTGGAGTACGCCTTTCTGCGCGTAGATTCCCTGCGGCCGTTACCTGTGGGAGGCAGACCCAACTGAGTAGCGGAAGCCAGATCAGAAATGCCGGTCACAAGGATACCGTCCTTGATGATCTGGGTATCTCCTGCCAGCACGCCGTCGTCATCAAAGAAATAAGAGGCAGCACTCAAAGTAGCTGCCGCACCGTCGCGCATATTGCAGATGGGAGAAGCCACATACTTTCCAACGAAATCCTTAGCCAGAGCACGTTCCTTTACAAACTGGTCCATTTCCACGCCGTGGCCAAATGCCTCGTGGGCAATCAGACCGGTGATGGAGGGATCGGTGATCACATCGTAAACGCCCGGTGTGATGGGCTTCGCCGTAGTCAGCATGTGCGCTTTGCGCATCAGTTTATCGGCCAGCGTGGGCATTTCGGCTACCACATCACCGATCAGATGGCTTGTGGACGTCTCAAAAGACTGCACGACCTTACCGTTCTCTCTGTACACCACGACCATCATGCCATTGATCCACACGTAGTGCTGATCCAACTCACGGTTGGCAGAAACAAACAACTTAGACACTTCCAGCGTACTCACCGCCACCATGGCATTGAGCACGCACTCGCTCTTGCCAAGCAGTTCACCGCAGCGCTCCTTGCAGAAGTCCAGCAACTGATTCTCAGTATAGGCATCCAGATCGTCTTCGCGGCTGAAGGACTGCACCAGCGGCTCGTCGCTCAGGCAAACATTTCCGATCACATTGTCCTGCAGAGCCTCATTCACACGAAATGCGCCAATGATTTTCCCTGCCAGTGCAGCAATGTCACCGGAAATATCGTCCAGAGAGTATTCAAAGAACACCTTGCCGTTGCTCATCTTAACCACAAACCCGCACTCGGTATCGCGGCCGGGCCCAATCGAAGATGTGTTTTTGTCCACCCGAACAGATCTGGTTTTAATATCCGCCCCCAGAACACTGACGTAGTCCAACTGTTTTTTCAGTTCCGAAACCAGTAATTTGGCATCTGCACGCCGGGAATTCAAAAACTCAGAAAAAGCCATATGTATCCCTTCTTTTCTGTATGATGTTTTATTATAGCACAAGTCTTCCCATCGGCTCAATCACAAAGCACATCTCATTTACACTTCCGCTCCGGTATTCTCCCGCTGATAGAACTCAACCGTATAGGGCTGCCCATCACGCGGATCGGTCCGTTCTTCCGTATGAGTAAATGCAAAGCCGCAGCTCAGGATGGTTTTCCGGGACGCCGTGTTTTGACTGCGGCAGGACAGGATCATCTTCTTCCCTTTCCGCTCCCGGAAGATATAATCCATCAGCGCGGAAACGATCTGTTTGCCATATCCCTGTCCTGTGTACTCAGGCCCCAGAGCAATCCCGCAGTCCTCATAAACACCGGGTTCCACTTCTTCCACGGCAGCCCAGCCAATAGCCTGACCGCTCTTCTTTTCATAGACTGTCCAGGAATCATGTTCACTTTGGAATCGAATTGTGCGCCGCATCCGTTCCATGGCATCTTCTTCAGACGACGTTACCTTCCACAGCATGTGCCGCGCGCTTTCTTCCCTGCTCCAAATGTTTCGGTACAGATCTTCCCAATCCTCAAAGCGTGCGTTGTCCAGAATCAAGTCTTTTGTCTTGATCATCGACCCGTTTCCACTCCTTATGATGAAACTTCACCTTCCATTATAGTTATCTGCATCAAAATTTCAACGTTCGTTATTCTATATTCACTATAAAAATGAAAGTTCCGTCCAACCGAAGCTTGACGAAACTTTCACCCAAAAAGAGATTGCAAACAGAACCGTGATCAGTCTATCCGATTAATCCACTCGGCCAATCACCACATGATTGCCCATGTACCGAAGAAAATTGCAGTCAGCAAAACAAAAAATACAATACAATAACCCATGATGTCCTTCATCTTCAGACCGGCAATCCCCAGCAGCGGAATGGCCCAGAAGGGCTGAATGATGTTGGAGATGGTTTCACCCGCTGTAAAGCTGATGAGGAACCGATTTGTTTCCACGCCCAAATCCAGCGCCGCCTGACCCAAAGCAGGGCCGGCCACCATGAAGATACCACCCGAAGATGGGATAAAGAAGTTGATGATCGCCATGCAGAAGTAGCACAGATACGGGTAGGAAGCCACGGTGGAGTGAGTCGCAAACGCATCAGCGATAATGGTAACCAGACCGGATGAAGCCATCATACCCTGAATACCGGCGTAGAACGGAAACTGAATCAAAACGCCGTATGCACTACGAACACCCTCTTCACATGCATTCAGCAAATTTCGTGGTGAGCCGTGACCCAAAATCCCAATGAATAGCAGCAAAAAATTCATGATATCCAAGGTAAGGTTGAAACCCTGGGTCACAAACCAGTACGCCAGATAGACAAGACCGCCGACACCGATCACCACGGTCGTGACAGGACTGTTGTCCACGCGCTCGGCAAAGGTCATATCAGCCTTTGGCTTGTGGTTGGCTTTCAGGGCAAGTGTTGCCCGTTCCTGCTCCAAAAAACGCTCCAGAATAACCGAGTCCATCTCAGGTGTATCACTGGGGTTTGTATGAATCAGCGCAGCGACCAGAGGAACAACGATAACCAGACCTATAATTTGAGCAATAATCAAAGACGGTTCAAAAACCGTTTTACTCAGCGGAATCAGACCCAGCATATTCTCCATGAAATACCCGGGCGTGTTGACCAGAAGAAACTCGGAACCGGAGATACCAAACAGACCGGTTGTAATCGCACCGGTGTACGCGACAGCTACGTACAATTTAAAGTCTACCTTGCGCAGATTCAGCGCCACAGAGCGCGCCAGAATGGCACCGGCAACCAGACCCAACCCCCAGCTGATCCAGCCGAGAATAGCGCTGGCGATCGCAACGAAAACAACGCCCTGAATGCCGTTTTTCGGAATTTTACATAGTTTCACCAGCGCCCGTTTGATGGGGGGCGCTTCGGCAACGATGTAGCCGGTAGCGATGATCATCGCCATCTGCATACTGAAGGACAAAAACCCCCAGAACCCACTGCCCCAGTGTATGATCATGTCCAGCGGACCGGAATCGGTAAGAACCAACCCCATAATAAAGGTAATGAATGTCAGAATGAACGCCAGAACGATAGCATCCGGCAGAACCCGGTCCATACCCAGGTTCAATGCCCCGGAAATTTTACGCAGTGCTCTCCGCATAAATACACTCCTCTCTCATTCATATGCTATTCTCATTCTTGTCGTAGAGCGAGTATGATAAAATCCTCCTTTCCATTCCATTTATATGCGGGGCGGCCTGTCGCTCACCCCAACAAAACACGGAAATTCAAAACCTTCGGTCAAAGATTTCGAATTTCCGCTGCATCTTCTATTTGCGATTATAAAATTTAACTGGTCTTTGCACACTGGCCAACTTTATGATAAAATGCACAAAAGATTTTATTGCAAAGGAGCCTTTCTCATGTCAGTAATGATCGATCCGTCTATGATGTGCCTTGGCTGCGGAACCTGCGTCAACGAATGCCCCACCGGCGCTCTTGGCCTGGACGAAGAGGACCATGTGGAATTGCAGGATCCTCTGCGCTGCGGCGAGTGCGGCTGCTGCGTGGAGGTCTGCCCTACCGGGGTCTTATCCTTATAAGCCTAATCAATGTAAAACTCCGAAGTGCAAGCACTCCGGAGTTTCCTTATATCAGCAGCCCAAGTAACACATAACCAGTTTCAGTGTGTTCATCAAGCCGTCAATGTGGGTGCGCTCCATGCCGTGAGAGGCGTGGACACCGGGACCGATCAGTCCTGCCGGCGCATCACAGCCAGCCTTCCATGCCACGGCGGCATCGGAAGAATAGTAGGGGTAATCGTCCACGGCATAGTCGATGCCATTCTCCTCAGCCAGACGGATCAGGCGGGAGGTCATCTCATAATCAAAAGGACCTGAAGAGTCTTTTGCACAGATGGATACCTGCTGCTCGGAGCAGTTCAATTCAGGCCCCACGCAGCCCATATCTACGATCAGGAACTCCTGCAGTTCCTCGGGGAACCAGTTGCAGCCGGTGCCCACTTCCTCGTATACAGTAAATACGATATCGGTGCGGTACTTTGGTTTCAATCCCAGTTCTTTCATGGCCAGAAGAGCGGTCAGCAGAACAGCTACGCTGCCCTTGTCGTCAATGAAACGGGACTTCAGATAACCAGTATCGGTAACCTGCGTCTTGGGGTCGATGCAGATAATATCGCCGCAGCGAATACCCAACGCCTCCACATCGGCTTTGGACTTGACGGGTACATCCAGACGCACGTACATATTCTCCTCATCCCGAGCGCGGGTAGATGCATCTTTGAACACATGGGATGCCGGAGACAGGGACAGGATGGTGCCGGTGTATACCTTCCCCTCACGGGTATAGATGCGGCAGTATTCACCGTCCAGAGTGGGCAGAATGGGACCGCCAATGCGGGTAAACAGCAGTTCACCGCTCCCCGTAATGCTGCGCAGAGATAGACCCAGGGTATCCATGTGGGCATAGCAGGCCACGGTGCGGCTGTTGTCCTGTCCGTCCACCATGATGCGCAGGGCGCCGCGCTTGGAGGTATCGGTGGGATAACCCATCTCTTCGGCAATCGCCCGGGTCAGTGCCAAGGCATTGCCGGTAAAACCGCTGGGGCTGTCACATCCCAGAATACGCTGAACCACATCCAAAAGCTTCTGACTGTAAATTGAATAATCCTTCATATCGAAGTCTCCTTAGCACGAAAATGTTTCCTGTGTTCGGCAGGAATTTTCCCTATCATATCTTATTTCCCGGTAAATAACAAGTCTGCAAAAGGTGCGGTTTTACGGATTATTATATTCGTCGCATTGAAGCACAACGAAAGATGTGATAAAATTACAGAAAAATCAACGAAAGGCGGGATTAAACATGAAAACAATGCACTCCATGGACCTAACTCGCGGAAATCCCGCCCGGCAGATCCTGTTGTTTTCCCTCCCGCTGGTCATCGGTACGTTGTTTCAACAATTGTACTCTTTCGTGGATACCGTCATGGTGGGCCGCCTGATCGGTGAAGATGCGCTGGCTGCCGTAGGCTCCACTTACTCCCTTAGTTTCCTCATACTTGGCCTGATTCAAGGGTCTTGCATCGGTTTTGCCATTCCGTTGGCACAAACCACGGGAGCAAAAAATCAAACAGAATTCAAACGCTATTTATGGAACGGACTCTGGCTCTGCATGATGTTCAGCATCGCGGCAACACCGGCCGCTATTTTGCTTTCCGAGCCTCTGCTGCGCCTGATTCAAACTCCCGAAAGTATCCTCGCCAACGCCAAAACATATATTCAAATCATTTTTCTGGGTCTTCCTGCCATCTTTCTTTACAACTACTGTGCCGGAACGCTCCGCGCAACCGGCGATTCTCAGCGCCCGACTATCTTTCTGCTGGCATCCAGCTTTCTGAATATTGCACTGGACTATGTATTTATCCGACTGATCCCTCTGGGCGTCGCGGGAGCGGCATTGGCCACCGTGATCAGCCAGCTGATCAGCGGTTTGCTGAATCTTTGGTGGATCATACGAAAAACCGATTTATTGCAGAAATCATCCGGTCTTCGCAATCTTTCCGCTTTTCATATCAAAAAACTCTGTAAGGTCGGTATACCCATGGGTTTTGAATACTCTGTTTCTGCATTGGGCGCTGTTGTCATGCAGGGTGCCATCAACTCACTTGGCTCCGTAGCCATCGCAGGACAGACTGCCGGTGAGAAAATCCGACAGATGTTTACGCTGCCTATGGAATCGGTTGGTATGGGTATGGCCACCTATGTGGGACAAAACCATGGGGCTGGGCGTTACGACAGAATCCGCACCGGCATCAAAGCCGGCATTGCTATCCAACTTTGCTATTGCGCTGTCGCCTGGGTAATAATCTTCATCGGAAAGGAATATTTCACACATATTGTGCTTGGCACTTCTATCGGAACGACCGCCGGGTTTTCTATTCAATATCTCAGCATCATCAGCACCCTGTTCCTCTTCCACGGCTGTCTAATGATCGTGCGCAACACCTTACAGGGTATGGGTTACAGCATCCACGCCGTACTCAGCGGCCTGGGCGAGCTGATTGGCCGCGCGCTCGGAGGATGGCTCGCCGTAGCAATCTTCGGTTTTACCGGAATTTGTTTTGCCAATCCCCTTGCCTGGTTCTTTGCTCTGCTGTATTGCTCCGCTCTGGTATCTCATTTTCTGCGAAAAAACACAAAAACACAAAAATAGTCTATTCCTCTGCATTATCTTGTGTGGTATTATTTATACAAATCTAAAAAAAGGAGACCGTGTTATGGCTCAGTTCATCAAGCTCGCTCCCGAAAACCTCAAGGAAATTCGCACCATGAACCCCCGCCTCGTTTCCTACAATGTAGAGATGACCGAAGTCACCGGCGGCACCTTCTGGAAAGCCTATACCGAGGCTCAAATCGATGGTGTTGAACAGGTTCCCCCTCCCGATTTCAGCAAAGGTCTGGCCTCCATGCACCAGTGGTACGACCCCATCGATACCACCAATCCCCGCCTGATCAAGCTGGCTAAAGAACTGGGCTCCGCCTGGATCCGTGTTTCCGGCACCTGGGCAACCAAGACCTACTACGATTTTGACGACAAGGGTGAGGTCCCCGAGGGGTATCAGAACCGCCTGACCAAACAGCAGTGGATCAACCTGCTCAATTTCGTCAAATCTGTGGACGGCAAGCTGCTGATCTCGGTAGCCAACTGCCAGGGCCTGCACAGCGCGGAAGAACCCTGGAACCCCAGCCAGGCTGCGCAGATCTTCGCTCTGAGCACCGAGCACGGCGTACCGATCAACGCCGTTGAATTCACCAACGAGCCTAACATGATGGAAATGACCGGTTTCCCCAAGGGCTACACTGCAGAACACTTCCGCCGTGACCAAGATCTGTTCCACAAGTGGGTACGCGCCAACTACCCCGACTGTATTGTTGTGGGTCCCTGCACCTGTGATCCCGAAGCTTTGGCCGGCGGCAATGATTCCGGCGGAGCCGGCATTGCCGATATTCTTCCCAGCGTGACCACCGGCGAGTTGATGGACGGCTGCACTGAAAAACTGGATGTGTTCAGCTACCACTACTACAACGGCGTTTCCGAGCGCATGGCAGCAATGGTACCCAGTGCCTACACCCCTGCCGAAGGCGCTCTGTCCGAAGCCTATCTCGGCATGGCCGGTTACTGCGCGCGCTCCTTCGCCCCCTACCGTGACAAGTACTGCCCCGGCGGTGAGATGTGGGTCACCGAATCGGGTGATGCCGGTGCCGGCGGTCACACCTGGGCATCTACTTATCTGGAAGTCCCCCGCACCCTAAATGAGTTCGGTGATTTTGCAACCGCTACCAACGGCGTCATCTTCCACAACACCCTCGCCTCATCCGACTACGGCTATTTGAAGCACGGCACCTTCGTTCCCCGCCCCAGCTATTTTGCCGCCCTGCTTTGGACTCGTCTGATGGGCAATACCGTCTATTCTGCCGGTGAACCGATCCGCGAAGGCGCCCACGTTTATGCCCATTCCCGCAAAGACGGCAAGGCAGGTGTCGTCTACCTGATCATCAACAACTCCTGGAGTGAGTTCACCACCGTGGAACTGCCCAAAGACGCCATCCGTTACACCTTGTGCGGCAACGGCAATATGCGCAATCGCGTTATGCACTTAAACGGCGCTCCTTTGGCTCTGGGTGAAAACGACGAGATCCCCGTTATGGAAGGCACAGCACAGAGCGCCGGCACCATCGAGCTTGCTCCCGGCACCTGTACTTTCCTGGTGTTCTGAGCATAACAATTTCAAGAAATGATGCAGCGAGGCTGACGCGTTTTTTCCGCGTCAGAAGTCGGAGGCCAAGCGGTCTTAGGAAGACAAGCAAGTTGTTCAACTCCTT
>JAZOBG010000162.1:0-7505 GCA_045595865.1 Oscillospiraceae bacterium | reverse complement strand
CCCACTTCTCCGCTCTGACCGCAGAGGAACTGCATCAGGTGGAAAAGTTGGTCAACGCCTCCGTTCTGGAAGGCTACAGCATCTGCACCGAGGAAATGGCCATTGACCAGGCCAAGGAAAAAGGCGCAATGGCCCTGTTCGGTGAAAAGTACGGCGACACCGTCCGCGTGGTCGACATGGGCGGCTACTCCGTGGAGCTGTGCGGCGGCACCCACCTGACCAATACCGCCATGGTCGGCCCCTTCCGTATTGAGAGCGAGTTCTCCGTGGCCTCCGGCGTGCGCCGTATCGAGGCCATCACCGGCAAGAAGTGCCTGGCCCTCATGGACAACCTGCGCCAGACCATCTTCCAGTCCGCTGAGATTCTGAAGGCAAAGCCCGCCGAACTTGTCCAGAAGGCTCAGACTCAGATGGAAGAGATGCGCACCCTGCGCAATCTGGTGGACAAGTACAAGGCCAAGGAAGCCGCCGGTGAGACCGACCGCATCCTGTTCGGCGCTCACGACGTGGGCGGCCTGAAGGTGCTGACCGCCACCGTTCCCGACGCCGACGCCAACAAACTGCGCCAGATGGGCGACCTGTTCCGCGACAAGGAGCCCAACATCGTAGCCGTTCTGGCTACCGGGTCCGGCGAGAAAATCACCTTCCTGGCTGTCTGCGGCAAGGGAGCTGTTGCCAAGGGCATCAAGGCCGGCGACATCATCAAGCAGGTCTGCGCCATTGCCGGCGGTTCCGGCGGCGGCAAGCCCGACTCTGCCATGGGCGGCGGTAAGGACATCATGATGCTGGATAACGCTCTGGCTATGGTTGATAACTTCGTCAATATGAAGCTCAACTGATCCGCCGCCCAGCGAGCGTCAGCGAGCCGCGCCTTTGGCGCGTGAATTCGAAGAATTCCCGCAGGGGCAATTCACTTGCCCCGAGGATGTCCAATCAATCGGGGCCCCCGGGCGATGCAAAGCATCGTTTGGGGTCGGCGGTAAGGACATCATGATGCTGGATAACGCTCTTGCCATGGTTGACAATTTCGTCAATATGAAGCTGAACTGATCAAAACTATAATAGGGCGTCTCCGGTTTGTGCCGGAGACGCCCTGTTTTTCATTTTATTCCCGGTTCAGAGGGAACGACACCTTGGCTTTGAACAGGTCGCCGTCAATATCCAGAGCAAACTGGCCACCCTGCAATTCGGTCAGACTGCGGGCAATGGACAGCCCCAGCCCGGAACCCTCTGTGGTGCGGGATTCGTCCCCGCGGACAAAGCGTTCCACCAGCTGCTCAGCCGGAACATTCAGCGGGTTGCGGGAGACGTTTTTCACAGTAATGACCGCATTCCCGTTCTGCGCCGCCGCATCCAGATAAACGCGGGTACCCTCCAAAGCGTACTTGACGCAGTTGTTCAGCAGATTGTCCAGCACCCGCCACACATGGCGGCCGTCAGCATGGATGCGAATTTCACCTTCCGGCAGATCTGTCACCAAATGCAGACCGGCATTGGTCAGCTTCTCCTGGTACTCGCCCATGGCCTGACGGATCAGCTGCACCAGATCCAGATTTTCCTTGCTTACGTTCAGGGCGCCGGTGGATGCCTTGGATGCCTCCACCAGATCCTCGGTCAGTTTTTTCAGCCGCTGGCTCTTGCGGTCCAGTACCTCGATGTACTCCTGCGCCGTGGAGTTTTCGATCTCCTCTTTCTTCAGCAGGTCCACATAGTTGATGATGGAGGTCAGCGGAGTTTTCAAATCGTGGGACACGTTGGTAATCAGTTCTGATTTGAACCGCTCGCTCTTCATGCGTTCATTCACGGCGTTGTCAATGGCTCCGCCCAGATCGCCCAGCTGCTCAGCGTGTTCTTTCAGGTCGGGATAGAACTTTTCGCTGTCGATCTTTGCATTGGTCTTGCCGGCAATGATCTCCTGGGTGGCGGCGCGCATCTGTTTCCACTGAAGCGCCCAGCGGCAGAGCAGATACAGGGCAAAGCCGTGCCAGACCGGAATAGCCACGATCATCAGCAGGGTCAGGAGCACCGCCCAACCGTCGTAATTGATCCCAGTCACGCCCACCACGAACAAAATAGCTGTCAGCAGGGCGCCCACCAGATAAATCACAAAGAGCACCACGATGCGCCAGACCAGAGGAATGGAATTTATGGCATTCTTCAGCCCACGCGCCAACGCCCTGCATCCCCGCCAGAGCAGACAGCACAGCCGCCAGATGACTGTGTTGCGGAAGATGGTTTTCGCCTTGATGCGTGTGGCTGTAGTCAGCAGAAGGGCAACGACAAAAATACTGCCCGCCAGTCCGGAACCCACCAGCCAAAGTACATTGAGCCAATGCGTGCCCCACTCTATGTACCACGTGCTTTCCGCAAGGGACGCAATCGCCAGTGAGATCAGCCCCGCCTGAATGACCAGATACAGGTCATAGGGAATTTTGTCGTGCCAGTTGAGCACCACTTCTTCCCGGCCCGGGCGGCGGCCCGCGCCGCAGAACAGCGCGATCAGCAGGACCAGCGCAGCCACGATCAACGCGATGCTGATGCCCAGAATCACCGGAAACCATTGCTCCAGCCATTCCATCCCCGCCAACATATCCGCGTATTCATCTTCCACAGTCAGCGGAGCCAGAACACCGTACTCCATCCTGTATCCCCGATTGGCAACCGCTTCATCAACAGCGATTCCGGTCACTTCGTCCGTGGATTCGTCGTACACCGCAGGTGTAGCCGTGGGAATGGGCGTATAGACATAAACGTCGCGCTGTTTGTCGTACCAGACTCCCCAGTCTATTTCCATCGTATAAAGTCGATAAACCGCTTTCTTCCAATCTTCACCGGTCACGTTGCCGCACAGCCGGGTACCGTCCGGAGCGTAACAGACGTAACGGAAATTGGTTTCCGTTTCACTCAGCTGCAGCTGCAGATCGGCCAGTCGCTGCTGATTGTAATTGCTCAGTTCCTCGTCTACACTCCATGCAACGATCTGCCTCACCTTGTCCCGTTTATCGTCAGTCACGTTCCAACAGAACGTACTTTCATAAAACTCCTCGGTCTGCGGCACGTTGTACTCCCACAGCCCAAACAACACACAGCCCCAGACTCCAATGTTCAACAGCAGCACACAAAGTACCGCAAGAATGGATTTTACCCATGTTTTTCTCATACCATCTTCTCCATCTTATAACCCAGGCCCCAGACCACCTTAATATACCTTGGATTACCGGGGTCGATTTCGATTTTCTCTCTCAGATGCCGGATATGTACCGCCACAGTGTTCTCCGAGCCGTAGGACGGGTCATTCCACACCCGCTCGTAAATCTGCGCTGTGGAAAACACCTGCCCCGGATGACTCATCAGCAGCTTCAGGATACTGTACTCCAAGGGCGTCAGGCTGCGCTCCTCCCCATCCACCGTGACCGTCTTGGTCCTGTCGTTGAGTTCGATTCCGCCGTTGACCAGAATATCCTTGTCCGCGGCATCGTTTTGGACGCGCCCGCCCAGCGTGGTGTACCGCCGCAGTTGGCTTTTCACCCGGGCCATGACCTCGATGGGATTGAACGGCTTGGTCACATAGTCGTCCGCCCCGATGTTCAGGCCCAGCACCTTGTCGGAATCCTCGCTTTTGGCGGTCAGCAGGATGATGGGCAGGTTGTGGCCCTCCCTCAGCTTGGCAGTGGCACGAAGTCCGTCCATACCGGGCATCATCACGTCCATCAGAACCAGATGAATATCCTCCCGCTCCACGATGTCCAAAGCCTCGTTCCCGTTGTATGCCGGGAAGGTCTGATACCCCTCGCTTTTCAGATAGATCTCCAGCGCCGAGACGATGTCTCTGTCGTCGTCGCAGATCAGAATGTTGTACATGGCGCGTCACCTCTCTCTTTGGTCTTATGGTAACAGCCTATTTTGAAAAAACAAGCAGGAAATTTTTTAAGATTTCTTTAAAATAACGAACCCTGCCGAGGCAATTCCCGGCAGGGTTTCAAACTATGAGCAGAATCTGTGATTCCCGATCACCTTGATCAGCGGTCGGCTCCAGATCCAGGATGAAGTGGCCGTGCCGGGGTTAAAATAATAAATGGCGCCGCCGCTGGGGTCGGAGCCGTTCAGCGCCTCCCGCGCCGCCCGCACCGCCGACTCCGCCACCGGCTGGTCGATCTGCCCGTCCACCATGCAGGTGAAGGCCCCCGGCTGATAGACCACCCCGGCAACGGTGGAGGGAAAAGACGGATGCTCCACCCGGTTGAGAATGACCGCTCCCACCGCCACCTGCCCGGCGTAGGGTTCCCCCCGCGCCTCCGCCGAAATCACCCGGGCCAGCAAGGTCACAGTGGCGTCCTGGGCCGCCGTTCCCGACGAGGTTCCGCCCGTTTCAAAAATCCCCAGCGCCCGCAGGGTATTTTTCCCCACGATGCCGTCCACCGTCAGGCCGTTGGATTTTTGAAAGGAGCGCACCGCTTTGGCGGTGGCACTGCCGAAAATCCCGTCCACCGCGCCGTCGTAGTACCCCCAGCGCTTCAGTTTATCCTGTATGACCCGCACCTGCTCGCCGGAGGAGCCCTGTCGGTAGGTCGCCGCCTGCGCGCTCTGCGCAATTAAAATCAGCACGATATTGACCGCAAACAAAACGGCAAGTGCGGCCAGAAGCCGCCGCCTGGAAAAATTCATTTACATCACCGGGCATAGTTTACGATTTGCGCCGCCTCAATATGCGGGAATAACCCAAGGAAAATCTGGTCATACTGGAAGAAAGAAATCATGTGCGCGACGGGAGGTACCGTATGGTCAAAGGAGTGGCGCGGCGGGTCATTGTGGTCAAGACCCCCGACCGCAGGCTGTTTGAACAGGCCATTTTTATTGTAAAGGAAGATGCGTTTTCCAGAGAAGGCGTCACCGCCGAGCAGGTGCTGGCCGAGGCCCAGCGGGTGGCCGACGGCTACGTGCGCCGCAACTCCACCCTGGGCAAGCGGCTGCTGCGCATCCCCGCGCCCGCCTACGCCGCAGCAGGCGCCATCGCCGCCACGGCAGTCTGGGCGCTGGCCGTCTTTCTGTGACAAAAGGCAAGTCGGAAGCTGCCTTCCCATTTTCCTTTTTTGTGGCTGAGAGCCTAAATCTCATACCCATTCGTCGAAACGACGGAAATCCGGGCACGGAGAAGGCTCCCCTGTGCAAGGGGAGCTGTCAGCCGCCAGGCTGACTGAGGGGTTGTCACGCTCTGCCGCGGCAATCCCTCCGACCTCGCTCCGCTCGGCCACCTCCCTTTACACAAGGGAGGCTTTCAGACCTGGCAAAATTGCCAAAGTTCTGAACAGACACAATTAGAGTAAAAGGGAAAAGCCGCCTTCCGGCTTGCCTTTTTGTGCGTCATTTTGTAAAATACAGAAAAAGGAGGGGTCACCATGCCTCAAATCAATTCCGAACTCTGTATTTCCTGCGGGCTTTGCGCCCGCGTGTGCCCGTGTGCTGTGATTACATACGAAGACGGCGCTCCCGTAATCCATTCCAACCGCCCGTGCATGGAGTGCTGGCACTGCGCCGCAATCTGCCCCAAACAGGCCATCGAGCAGGAGGGGCTGGATCTGTATCCCACTCTGCCTGACGGCGAACTGGAGCGGCTGGTGACCATGCGCCGCTCGGCCCGCCATTTCAAACCGGAACTTCCTGAAAAAGAAATCATTACTCGCGCTTTGGAGACCGCCGCGTGGGCGCCCACCGGCAAAAACGAGCGTACCTACGGCTGGACGGTGGTCTACGGACGGGATCGGGTGCTGGAGCTGTTGAACCTCATTCTGGACTGGTGCAGGGACAAACCCCGGCTGAAGGTACTGACCAAGCTGGTCAAGGGCCACCGCGACCCCATCACCTGCGACGCCCCCTGTGTGCTGGTCTGCCACAACGCCGAAACCGCCGCCAATCCGGAAACCGACTGCGTCATCGCCGCCACCACCACCGAGCTGCTGCTGAACAAAGCCGGCATCGGCACCTGCTGGGGCGGCTACCTGCGCCGCTCCGCCGACCTGTGCCCCGAGGCAAGAGAATACCTTGGCATTCCGGAGGGGCACAACATCTATGCCGTCCTGCTGATCGGCCTTCCTGACAACGAGCCTTACCGCACAGTCCCCCACCGCCCCAAACCGGATATTCAATGGAAATGAAAAATGCGTCGGAATCGAGCTGATTCCGACGCATTTCAATTTTTCACTTACAGCAAAATCACACCGGCATCCCGGCAGGCCTGCACCGTCTCGTCGTCCCAGACGCTGACCTGAACTTCTCCAATGTGCGCCTTGCCCAACAGGAACATGGACAGGCGGGACTGACCGATGCCGCCGCCGATGGTCAGGGGCAGCTGGCCCTCCAGCAGCATCTTGTGGAAGGGCAGTTCACGGCGCTCGTTGCAGCCGGCGATGGTCAGCTGGCGGTCCATGGCCTCGGGATCCACGCGGATACCCATGGAGGACAGTTCCACTGCCTTCTCCAGCACCGAACTCCACACCAGCAGGTCGCCGTTCAGGTTCCAGTCGTCGTAGTCGGGAGCGCGCTTGTCATGGGGCTTGCCCGACTTCAGTGCGCCGCCGATGCCGATCAGGAAGGTGACGGGGTGCTCTTTGACCCATGCGTTCTCCCGCTCCTTGTCGCTGAGCTCGGGCCACAGGTCTTCCAGTTCCTGAGCGGTCACAAAGCTGACTTGCTTATCCAGCCGGGGCAGCACGCAAAGCTGAGGGAACACAGACCGCAGGGTGTCCTGCGTCTCCTGCATGGCGCCGACAATGGCGTTGACGGTGTTTCTCAGATAGTCCACGGTACGGTCGCGGGGGGCGATGACCTTTTCCCAGTCCCACTGGTCCACATAGACCGAGTGCAGGTTGTCGGGCAGCTCGTCGCGGCGAATGGCGTCCATGTCGGTGACAAGGCCCTCGCCCACCGAGAACTGGTAGCGGTACAGCGCCAGACGCTTCCACTTGGCCAGAGAATGCACCACCTGCGCATCCCGGGCCGCGGCAGGAATGTCAAAGGCCACGGCACGCTCCACGCCGCTCAAATCGTCGTTCAGGCCGGTGGATGCCTCCACGAACAACGGCGCGGACACACGGCGCAGATGCAAAGCGCCGCACAGGGTATCCTCAAACAGACGCTTGAGCAGGCCGATAGCCTTCTGCGTATCATACAGTCCCAGAATGGGCGCATAGCCCTGAGGGATCACGGTTTTTTCGGTCATAATTCGCCACTCCGATCTACGCGAGATGTTATAATTTAAATATTATACGATGCTCCCCGCAAAAATGCAAGACAAAGACCGGCGAACTTCCTTCTTTCCCGAATTGCGTCGAAATACTTTGACAATCTTCCGCCTAAGCTGTACTATAGAGACCGTAAGAAATTCTTAAGATTACCGTAAGAAATTCTTGAAATTTATGTTTCTCCGGATCTCTGTTTTGCAGTGACCCGGTATGGGAACGGAGGCTGCTCCTCATTATGAAAAAACACGCTTTCTTTTACCGGCTTCT
>JAZOBG010000161.1:0-10440 GCA_045595865.1 Oscillospiraceae bacterium | reverse complement strand
GAACCCCACTCCCGTTCCAATGTGGTGCCGATCATCCAGTACAGGTAGGTGGACAGCGCAAACCAGACCAGACGGCTGTCCAGTGGAAGGAACACGAAGGTGATCAGACGCCAGACCTGACCCTGCAGAATGGCAGGCGGGGAGAAGTAGAGCAAATTGGAAAAACTGTTCTGACTGAACATATTCAGCAGATAAACCAGCACAGAGCCGATGACGATGATGTTCATCAGGTTGGGAATGCCGAACCGGGGATGCTTGTAGCAGAAGCGGTTCAGCCAGGATTCAATGGAACGCAAGGGCAAAACCTCCTGAAAGGAAATTGAAACCAGTATAGCAGAGCAACCGGGTGAAATGGGGAACAAATTGTAAACAATCTTATTTGATGACCTTGCGGATCATGGCCTTCATTTTTGGGGTCAGTACCTTGGCGGCCACGCGGTAGGGCAGCGAGGGCAGGGCCAGATAGTCAGCCTCCACCTTGTCGAACGAGCGGGTACGGAAGGCGGCAAAAAAGGCGGCGCGCTTGGGGTTGGCAGTCAAGGGAGAGGCCAGGCGGGGATTGCCGGTGACAGCTTCGACCAAGGGACGCTCGATATAATCCATGCAACCGGAAAGTTCCTCAAAAACAGTCTGGCCCTTTTCGCTTCCCACAAGAACCATGGATACACCCTTGTCCCGGTCCACGGGCAGCTCCAAAGCGGGATCCAGCCCCCAATAGTCGGCAAGAGTGAAATCGGCGGGACGGTCGGTGCTGGTGTATTTGCAGTGGGCGCAGGAGGGTCGCAGGAACAACTGCATACCGAAGCCGCGGCCATAGGGAGTATGGTTGAAGTCCTCCGTATAGGTGCTGCCATCGGTGAAGTCGACCGTAAAGTAAGGATTGGACCAGCCATGGGATTTATCTTTGAAACGCACACCGGTGACTTTGGAGCCGTGAGCCTGTTCCAGTCGATCCAAACAACTGTGGAACACCGCAGGGGAAGGTACACCGTGGCACACCAGATCGCAGGTCAGCAGATTATCGTATTCCTTGCCCAGATAGCGCAGCAAGCCGTCGATCTGGCAGGGTACACCGGAGAACAGAACATCCACACCTTCGTCCAGCAGAGCCTTTGCCTGGCGGAACGTGTCGCCCATGTCACTCTGCACGTACTTGGAGCCGCGCATGGGGGCAAGTTCTTCTTCGGTGCGGGCGCAGACATGGCGGGCGGTCATGGTTTCGTCCAGCACTGCGCCGAACACGGCACCGTTGCGCTCCAGTGTGCGGCGGGCCAGCAGAGAGAAGAACCCGCCAGAGGAGGAAATCATTCGCTCGGCCTCGTCGGCGTTCCAAAGGGCATAAGCCTTGTCGGGCCCGTCTTCGTGAATGAGGGGAGTCAGCATGGGGCAGACCCTCTCACACTTGCCGCAGTGGATACAAGTATTCCCAATTATGGGGCGCAGGAAACCTTCGTGGTCACTTTTCATGGTGATGGCATCCACAGGGCAGGCGGCGGCACAGGCGGTACAGCCTGTGCAGTCCTCACTGCTGCACAGGGTGGGGATTACACGCCGTGCAGTCTCATACACAGAGACGGCGGGCAATTCGGTGCCCTCGATGGCGGCTTTCAGGTAGGCGAGGGAGTCGGCGCGGGCATCCTCCAGTTTGGCGTTGATGGTGTCGTAATCCATTGGAGCCTCTACATCGGCGGTGGACTCCAGACCAACAATGCGGTCGGCGCAGCCCAAACGGGACAATAGACTGTAAATCCGGGAATCGGTGGGGTTGACCAGTTCCTTGGGGGATACAGCGGTGAAGAAAGGGCGGCCAAATTGCAGAGAGAACACGGCTCCATGGAAGGAGTTGGTTACTACGTAATCGGCGTTCCGGAACAGGCCCAAAAACTCTCTGGGGCCTGCATCGTAGACCATCTCACTGCAGCCGTTGATCTTCCGGCGGGCGCCTGCCAACTGTACGATGGGAAGTCCGGTGCGTTCAGCCAAAGCCTTGGCATAGGAAGCAACGGCACCGGGGTCGGAAACAAAATAGCAAAGAATGTAAGGCTTTTTGTACTTGGGAGCTTGGGCCAGTGCTGCCCAGTCCTCCCGCCGCAGCAGCAGGGTGGGGTCCAGAACCACATAGGCCGTGCGGCCGGTGCAGCGCTCCACCAAAGCCTGACCGCGCTTTTCACGTACAGATAGGGCAGAGAAGGGCTCCAGATATTCTTTCAGCTGTTTTGCTTTGTCTTCGGGCAGTTTGGATACGGCGAAACTGGGGGCGTAGGACATACGGCGACGGTCCCCGGCGAATCCCAACAGATAGGCCGGATCAAACTGTTTGTTAGGAAAAATGTTGGGGTTCCAGATTTGGTCGCTTCCGGCCACGAAAATATCCAGATCGGGCGGCATATTGCATAGTTGTTCGTATGTGGTATAACGGTGAGGGGTCAACACCATATGTTCGGAAACAAAAGCGTCAAACCGTGCACCGCGTCGGCGCATGGCGGCGAGATGGGCAGCGGTATGCACGTTGGTCAGGTGGGCACGCAGTCCACCCTTGCGAAACAGGTCGTTCAGTCCGGCATCGTATTCCGGACGGTAGTCTATAATCTGACAGGGATGTCCCAGTTCGGTCAAGGCACGCATGGCGGCATAGGCCTGAAGCTGGGCCCCGTAATGATGGTGGCGAAAAAAGGTGATAAGTCCGCTTGTCAAAGAAATCACTCCTTCAAATTAATTATTTTAACATGTTCCTTTCAAAATCGCAACCAAAGACCGTTGTAAAATGGCGAATTTCATGGTATGCTGAATAAAACGGGAAAAAACAAAAGGAGCTTGAAATATGAGCATCGTAAAAGATATGTCTCTGGCCGAAAACGGCCGTAAGAAGATCCATTGGGTGCGGGATTTTATGCCTGCCTTGTCAGGTATCGAGTCCCGCTTTGAAACGGAAAAGCCTTTTGCCGGTCTGCGTATTGCCGTTTCGGTCCATCTGGAGGCCAAAACTGCCAATCTGGGTTACGTACTGTCCAAAGGCGGCGCTGAAGTGCGTCTGACCGGTTCCAACGTGCTGTCCACCCAGGACGACGTGGCCGCCGGACTGGCTTCCATGGGTGTGGAGACCTTCGGTATCCACGGCGCTACCGCCGAGGAATATGAACAGCATTTGATCGAAACCCTGAAGTTCAAGCCTCATTTGGTGGTGGACGACGGCGGCGACCTGATCCACCTGCTGGGCGGCAAGTGTGCTGACCTGGGCGAAAACCTGATCGGCGGTTGTGAGGAGACCACCACCGGTATCCTGCGCCTAAAGGCTCGCGAGCGGGAGGGCATCCTGCCCTGCGCCTTGATGGCGGTCAACGACGCCAAGGCCAAGCATTACTACGACAACAAGTACGGCACCGGCCAGTCGGTGTGGGATGCCATTATGCATACTACCAATCTGGTCGTGGCCGGCAAGACGGTGGTCGTGGCCGGCTTCGGCTGGTGCGGCAAGGGCGTGGCCATGCGTGCCGCCGGCATGGGCGCCGACGTGATCGTGACTGAGGTGGATCCCTTCAAGGCACTGGACGCCACCATGCAGGGTTTCCGTGTCATGCCCATGAGCGAGGCTGCCAAGGTGGGCGACATCTTCGTCACTGTAACCGGCTGCAAGGACGTTATTACCCCCGAGCATTTTGCGGTCATGAAGAACAATGCATTTCTGACCAACGCCGGTCACTTCGACTGCGAGGTGGATGTGGCTTCTCTGGCAAAGATGGCAGTTAAGCGCGACGTGCGCCGCGACAATATCGAGGGCTTTACTCTGCCCGATGGCCGCGTACTCAACGTCATCGGCGAGGGCCGTCTGGTCAATCTGGCCGCCGGCAACGGCCACCCCGCCGAGATCATGGATATGTCCTTCGCAGTGCAGGCGCTGGCACTGGAGTGGCTGGTCAAAAACCGCGACAATCTGGAGAAGAAGGTCTATCAGGTGCCCGACGCCATCGACGACGAGATCGGCCGTGTCAAGCTGGCCGCCATGGGCCTGTCCATCGACACTTTGACCGACGAGCAGGTGGAATACCTGAACGGCTGGAAGGCCTGATTTTACACTTTGAAAAGCTTGCGGAGAAACCCTTGACAAAGTGTGTCGAATCTGATATAGTATGCCCCGCAATTGAATAGCTCTCATCAAGAGAGGTGGAGGGACCGGCCCTATGAAACCCGGCAACCTGCTGAAAAGTAAGGTGCCAAATCCGGCGAGCAAATCGAAAGATGAGGAAAGACGAAATTTTACCGCCCGGTCTTTCCCACCGGGCGGTTTTTCTGCCCTCAAAACTGAAAGGAAGTATAAAAATGGCAAAGCGACTGTTTACCTCTGAGTCGGTGACCGAAGGACACCCCGATAAGATCTGCGACCAAATCTCCGACGCCGTTCTGGACGCAATTATCAAAGAAGACCCCGCCGCACGCGTGGCTTGCGAGACCACCGTCACCACCGGCCTGGTTCATGTGATGGGTGAGATCACCACTACCTGCTATGTGGACATCCCCAAGCTGGTGCGCGAAGTAGTGCGTGACATCGGCTATGACCGCGCCAAGTTTGGTTTCGACTGCGACACCTGCGCCGTGCTGACCTCTATTGATGAGCAGTCCCCCGATATTGCTCAGGGTGTAGATCGGTGTCTGGAGGCCCGCGAGGGCGAGCAGAACGATGGCTTGGACGCTGGCGCCGGTGACCAGGGTATGATGTTCGGCTATGCCACCGACGAGACCGAGGAACTGATGCCCCTGCCCATCTCTTTGGCTCACAAGCTGGCTGTCCGTCTGACTAAGGTCCGCAAGGACGGCCTGGTGGGCTACCTGCGTCCCGACGGCAAGACCCAGGTCACCGTGGAGTACAATGAGGACAATACCCCCAAGCGTATTGACGCCGTGGTTCTGTCCACTCAGCACGGCCCCGAAGTGGAGCTGGAGCAGATCCGCAAGGATATGATCGAACTGGTCATTAAGCCCATTCTGCCCGCCGAGCTGTTGGACGACGAGACCCATATTTACATCAACCCCACCGGCCGCTTCGTGGTGGGTGGCCCTCAGGGTGACTCCGGCCTGACCGGCCGCAAGATCATCGTGGACACTTACGGCGGCAGTGCCCCCCACGGCGGCGGTGCCTTCTCCGGCAAGGATCCCACCAAGGTGGACCGCTCTGCCGCCTACGCCGCCCGTTGGGTGGCTAAGAACGTGGTGGCCGCCGGTCTGGCCAGACGCTGTCAGGTGCAGCTGGCTTACGCCATCGGCGTGGCCCGCCCCGTTTCCGTTCGCGTGGACACCTTCGGTACCGGTGCGGTTGCCGACGCAGTGCTGGAGGAGGCCGTGAACAAGGTCTTTGATCTGCGTCCCGCCGCCATCATCCGCGATCTGGACCTACGCCGCCCCATCTACCGCCAGACTGCCGCCTACGGCCACTTCGGCCGCGCCGATCTGGATCTGCCTTGGGAGCGTACTGACAAAGTAGATGCACTGAAAGTCGCTCTGTAATCGAATATCATAAGAACAGCCCGACTGATTTGCGTCAGTCGGGCTGTTTTCGTTAAGATGCAAGTTTCTTTTTGAAGGAGATGGTCAGTTCTCCGTCGTTCCAGTGAACGTGCTCTTTGATGCGGGGCCACACCTTTCTGCCGTGAACGACAGACGCATTATCCCGAACGAGGGAACCGGTGCGGAAGGTGGACAGCATGATGCCGATCAGGGCCATGTCAAGGACCAGCGCGGTGTTGCCGTAGGACACCAGCGGCAGACAAAGATCGCCCACAAGGTAAACACCGAAGTTCAGAAGCAGGTACAGAATGATCTGCATGGCAAAAGTCAGCAGTACCGCCAGAGAGACCAGTCTGCCCAGCATATTTTTCTGTTTCAGGCACTTGTGTACGGCAATGCCGAGAAAGGCGGCGAAAACCGCCATGATCAGAATAAAGGTCAGCCAGCCGGTGCGATAGATCAGATTGGTCAGCAGCAGGGAAGTGGACCGTGAGACCATGTGAAGTTTTTCCGAAGCGTATGGCACGGCATTTCCGGGTCCGATCAGGTTGGAGGCGGCCAGCAGCTCACGGATGATGCTTCCGGCCCAACCTCGTCCGGTAGAGTCCAACCCCGGGGAAAAGGCCAGCTTGACCTTTTCCAAAGCATAAGCGTTATTGAAAATGCAAAAGCACAGGATCGCGGTGCACAGCACGACAAGAATACCCCACATCAGGCATCCGTGCGCCTTGCCCAACCGGAACCAGTCGTTCCACACGGCAGCTGCCATCAGGAGAGTACCGGCTGCGGCCACGGTCAAAATTGCGCCGAAGGAAGGGATAAAGCAGAACACAAAGCTCAAAACGGCAAGACATAAGACGGAAAGGAAAAAGCCAAGGTACCGTTTTCCGCGCAGACGGTACAGCAGCGCGGCATAAACCGCCGGGCAAAGGAGCGATAAATAGGGTTCGCAGTGGCCCGGAATTCCGGTGTGAAAGGTTCGCAGGAACAAGATTGATCCCAGAGTACAAAGATAAAGCAGCACCGGCCGCTTGCCCAGTAGGGTGAAATCCATAAAGTACGCCCCAAACAGGCACCCGATGCCCAGCACCGCTGCCACCAGCATGGCGGGTAGCTCGTGGGGATAATCGCTGTCGTAGGTGAAAAACAGTTTGATGGACAATCCCGTCAGCAGCAAAATACCGGTCAGAATCAGCAAGCCCCACGACGGCTTGGGTCGATGCACTCGGTCCAGACCGGCGCCAATCTCCACGGCATCGCCGGTCATGAGGAGGGTTTCCTCCACGGCGGCATCCTCTGACATACCGCTTTTCACAAAGGCGTCATACTGGTCGCAGAGATGGGCCTCCATTTCCCGCTGAATGACCGGATGGGCCTTTTTCCAGCGCAGTTGGTCGCAGACTTGGGTGATGTAGGCCGCGAATTGTTCAGGCAGTTGCAAAGCTGACACCTCCCTGAAGCACAAGGTTGACGGCATTCGTGTAGGCGTTCCACTCCTCCTGCTTTTCTTTGAGCAGTTTCCTGCCCTTGCCGGTCAGGTGGTAATACCGTCGGGGTCGCTGGGTGGTTTCCTCCTTTTCGTAAGAGGTGATCAGCTCCTTGTCCTCCAGTCCGTGCAGCAGGGGATAGAGGGTGCCGGTCTTGAATTCAAAGGTGTGGTTGGAGCGGCGAGCCAGCTCCTCGATCATCTGGTAGCCGTACATATCCTGCCCGTCCAGCAGCTTGAGGATCAGCATGGTCCCGCTGCCTGAGATCAGATTTTTGTCCAGTGCCATAAAGTTTGCCTCCTATAAGTAGATCATCTACCTATATTATAGGTAGATGATCTACTTATGTCAAGACAATTTTAAAAACGACCCGCCCGAAGGAGTATCGGGCGAGTCGAAACGAAGTACGATGTTGTGTGGAATTCAGCACACCGGAAGGATTACTTGAAGGGTGAACACACCGTTTTCTGATTCAAAGGTGCAAAGACCGCGGTTATGTTCCGTGATGGTGCGAATACTGCGGCAGCCGAATCCGTGTCCGCTCTGTTTTGTGGTTGGAAGACCGTTTTGCATGGAAACTTCGCCTGTATAGGGGTTTTTGATTTCGATGAGCAGTTTTCCGTGCTTGATTTCGCAGTAGAGGCTGACCCACTTGCCGGGGGTTTCCAGAACAGACGCGGCACGCAGAGCGTTCTCCAATCCATTGGAAATCACAGCACATAGTTCGGTATCTGAAATGGAAATCGCGCGGGGGACTCGAACATTCGCTTGCAGAAGCACGCCCTTTTGCGCAGCACGGTCTGCAAAAGCCGAACAAATCAAATTGATGGTTTTATTTTCGCAAAAGCACCGAGGAACAATAGCGTCTACATCGGCTTGCACCTTTTTTACATACGATTCTGCTTGTTGGGGATTGCCTGAGGCCAGATATGCTCCGAGCATGGTCATGTGATGACGCATATCGTGCTGGTAGATTGCAGTTTGCGTTTCGGTGCGTCGCAGGTTTTCCATTTCGGATTCGGCTTGCTTGAGTTCAGCTTCCAACATGGACCGCTGCAGTTCCGCCTGTGTGCGTTTCTGTTCCTGTGCATGATAGGCGGTCAGGAACAGCACGTAAAAGATGATGAGAACGGTAGGTAAAAATTCGGTTAGCACCTGATTGCCTATATACAGCGCATCGGAGTATACGGTGGTAGCGTAGTCAAAGATATAATATGCGAGGGGAAGAGCGCCAAACAGGACCAACGACTGGATAGAGTAGGACATGGCATCGAACGCAATTCTGGCAAAATAACGCTGCAGCAGAAAAAAGGTCGTAAGAATAGCCAAAGTATAAGCAATTTCTGCCAACAGATCAGATTTGGTCAGGGTTACGGTGACCAAATTGACCCAATGGGGGATTTGGCAGCAAAGGTAAGCTGTACAAACACTGACCATCGCCACACCTGCGCGTGTTTTCAGTATGAAAATCAAAATCAGTAGTAAGGGCAGATGGATGATTAGCGGATATAACCGCTCAACAGTGTGGGTGCCCCAAAGGCACCAGGCAATTCCCTGAATTAGAAGAAGGAGCGGACACAGTGCGAAAATATACTGTTTTTGTTGTCGGTTGCGCCAACCCCCAGCAATAAAGGTACTGAGGAACAGACCGAACAGAAGCACCAAACCGTAATTAATTATATCCAGTGCAGTTAGAAAGGCCATGGGATTACTCCTCCCTTTGGGAAAATAGCAGTTTCATGTAATCTTTCTGAAGCTGGGGGTACAGTCGGCGTGAGACAGGCAGATTTTTGCCTGAGAAGGTGACGACACCGGCCTGGGACAGTTCGGCGGCCTGAAGCATGTTGACAATGTAAGATCGATGAATCCGCATAAACTCCGGACGGGAAAGCAGGAGAGACTCATATTCGTGCAGGGTACCGAAGACCTCGCGCTCAGAACCGTCGGTTAAATTGAAGTACAGGTGTTTTCCATTGACCTCCACATAGGTTAGTTGGGAGTAGGGAATACGGATCAGGGTGGAGCTGCATTTGACGGTTAAACTGTCCTGAGGTTTCTGTTCCCGCAGAAACAAACGGTTCAGAATGGGGAAAAGCAGATCCCCATTGACCGGTTTGAGAAGGTAATCCAGAGCCCGAACGCCGTAGCTTTCATAAGCAAATCCAGGGGATGAGGTCAGGAATACGATTTCTGCTGCGTCATCAAACCGACGGATCTCGCGGGCGGCTGCCATACCATCGGTACCTGGCATCATGACATCCAGCAGATACAATGTAAAGGGTTCTTTTTCGGCGGCATCCAACAGTTCAGCCGCGCTTCGAAAGGTTTTAAAACGAAGAAGCGTACGATGTTCTTCCTGCCATTGAAAAAGAAGAGAAACCAGAATTTCCAGTTCGCTTGATTGATCGTCGCAGACGGCGATGTACATTGTATGCCTCCTTTCAAAACAGGTCGATATTTATTTTATCATAAAGAGATTCGACAGGAAAGCCGACTTTTTGCATTTCAGGCCGTAAATTCGACCATTCGCGCAAACTGGATAAGATTTGCAGGTCTATATGTTATATTTAAAAAAATCAATGTTGCGTCAATTGGTTCATTCGCTTTAAAAAGGGGTGGACAAAGTGTTATCTTTGGTTGCATGGTTAATTGCAGCTGTTTGTGCGGCGGCATTTGCTGCGCTCTGGTGTTGGGAAGTTCGGCGTATCATGCGCGACCGAAAAAGCACCTTGGTCAGTGCGGAGGGGCAGTTGTCAGTATGTCGGAAAAAGGCAGAATCCGAACCGGATAATTTGGATGTGATTGCAGTATTGCATCAGAGCGAGCGAATTTATCTTCAGGCGATTGAACTGTATCAGAAAACACGGCGAAAACCCTGGATTTGGCTGCCGGCAGTTTTAATGGGATTTCGTGCGGCTGAACCTCAAAAAATAAATTACAAGAAGAGAGGGAACGTATGACCTATTGCTGTGCGGATTGCGGTTTTCTGTTTTATCGCTCGGGGGAGGTCAGGGAATGTCCCCTCTGTGAAGGACTCCGGTTTCGACTTGCTACTGCGGAAGAGGAAGAACGCTTGCAGAGTTTGTTGAAGAAAGAGCAGGGGCAAAAGCGGGATGCATAAATTAAAGGGTTGCTACGGCAGCCCGTTTTTGTTGCCAATCGGCTTGACTTGCGATATAATTAACCTGATTTTATATACACTTTTATAAGGAGGGAAAACCATGAAAGTGCTTCATCTGCTGAATCATGCAGGACAGGGCGGCAGCGAGCAATATATCCGTACGCTGATCGCCGCCATGGAACAAAACGGCGTGGAAGCGGAGCTTGCCTATCATGAATATGGCCCTCTGGCTCAATGGGCGCAGGAAAATGCTCTGCCGACCCACCGTCTGGAGATGAATTCTCCATTTGACCGCGCTGCCGTGGCGGCACTGGTACAGTTGTGCCGGGAGCG
>JAZOBG010000160.1:0-3533 GCA_045595865.1 Oscillospiraceae bacterium | reverse complement strand
CAAGGCCGATTTGGCCTTTGTCCCCCTGTGCCAGCGCCAGTATCACATCCACGAGCTGACCCTTACGGCGGAGGATACCGTTGAGACCATTGCCGCTCAAGTGCTGGCCCACGCCGCCCCCACGGATTTGGTGCGTTTTATCCTGAAGGGGGAATCGGGCCCCGATGGGGTGGATACCGCCGCCCTGACCGAGCGCTGTGCCGGCTTCTTTTACAGTCTCTCCTTCCGGGATAAGACCCGGGTCAGCCGTGACCTGTGGAGCCGCGCCGGAGAGGAAAACCTGACCGGCCTGTTTTTGCGCTGTATGCAGGAGCGTCTGAAAACCGCCGACGAAGAGCAGGCCGCCCTGCTCCAAAAAGCCACCCGTTTCGGCCTTGCGGCTCTGGAAAACCGGGAGGACTGCGCCTTATGAAAATCAAAACCATGACCGCCACCTTCGGCAAACTGCAGAAGCAGACACTGGAGCTGAAGGACGGCCTGAATATCATCGAAGCCCCCAACGAGTCGGGCAAATCCACATGGTGCGCCTTTCTTCGCTCCATGCTCTATGGCATCGACACCAAGGCAAGAGATAAAAAGGGCGTCATCGCCGAAAAGAATCTCTACCAGCCCTGGGACGGCGGCGCCATGGAGGGTTCCATCCAGCTGAACTGGAAGGGTCGAGATATCACTCTGCGCCGCACCAGCAAGGCAAACTCTCCTCTGAGTCAGTTTCAGGCGGTCTACACCGGCACTGAGGAACCGGTACCCGGCCTGACGGCTGACAGCGTGGGCGAGGCCCTGACCGGCGTCGGCCGGGACGTATTTGAGCGCTCGGCCTTCGTGGGCCAGAACGCCGTCGCCGTCACCGGCTCGGCCGAACTGGAGCGCCGCATCAGCGCCATCGTCTCCTCCGGACAGGAGGATGTATCCTATTCCGAAACCGAGCAGCGGCTGCGGGACTGGAAAAACCGCCGTTATTCCAACCAGAAAAACGGACTGATCCCCAAACTGCAGGAAGAAAAGACTTCCCTGACCTCCCTGCTGGATCGGCTGGACGCCGCTCATCGGCAGGAAACTGCCGCACTGGCCGCCCTCCGGGAACTGCAAACCGAACAGACCGAGCTGGAACACCAAGCCGCCGCCCACCGGGCCATAGCCAACGCAGAAGCCTATTCCCGCTATGCGGCTGCCAAGGCTGACGCAGACAAGGCACAGGCCGAATGGGATGCCGTTCAGATGGAAAAAAAGCGCCACGGTGCGGCACCCGAAGAAGCCGCTCTGCGAAAAATGCAGGGCGAACTGTCCTATCTGAATACGCTGGATGCCAACATCAAACAGGCCCGGAACGAAATTGCATCCACCGCGCCCATTCCCGATCGCGTTGCCCATCCGGTGTTCGGTGGAAGAAAGCCGACCGACGCGTGGGACCTCGCCCGCGCCGACTCGGCAGCTGTAAACGACAAAAAGAAACCCTCGGTTTGCAGACTCTGGGCCATTCTCTTGCTCCTGCTGGGTGTGACCGCACTGATCTCCGGCGCATTGCTGTCCAGCCTTCCCCTTGCCCTTTCTTCCCTGATCTTCTTTGGCGTTGCTGTTCTCTGGCTGATTCGGTACCACAAAATCACCGCCGACACCAAGGCCATTCTGACCAAATACAACGCCGCTTACGGCACATCCATTGAAGAACAAGCTAAACAATATATCGCCGACTATGAAGCACTGGAACAGCAGCGCACCGATGCCTCCCTACGGATCACCGCACTCAAGCGTCTGGAAACTGAGCGCGAGGAACTGACCGGGCATTTGCTGACGCAGACCCGCACCTTTGCCCCCGAAGTAAGCGACCTGTACGGTGTGTCGGCTGCCCTTTCGCTGGCCCTGAATCTGGGAGAAAAGGAACGTGCCGCCCGCCTGCGTCTGGAGGGGGCACAAAATGTCCTGCGGGCTGTTTCGGCTCAGGGTGTACCACAGGCCGTCGAAACGCCCGACCGGATCCCCGTTCTCAGCACCGCTCAGGTTTCCGCCCGCCTGCAGGATGTGCAGAACGAGCTTTCCCTGCACAACAAGGCCCTTGCCATGGCACAGGGCGAGATCCATACGCTGGGTGACCGGGCGGCGCTGCAGGCCCGTCTGGACGAGGTGGAGCGTGCATTGGCCTGCCGCCGGGAGGAACACGAAGCCATTCAGACTGCCATGGAGGTGCTGGCCGAGGCCAACGCCCGCCTGCAGGAGCGTATGTCCCCCGCCCTGAACCGACGAGCCGGAGAATTGTTCTGCCGTCTGACCGGTGGGGTTTACGACCAGGTTTCCCTGACCCGCGAGTTTGAAGCACTGGCCGCCAGACAAGGCGACGTGACTCCCCGCAAACTGCTGACCCTGTCCAAAGGTACCGCCGACCAGCTCTATCTGGCCGTGCGTCTGGCCGTGTGCGATCTGGTCCTGCCCGGAGAGGATCCCGCCCCTCTGGTGCTGGATGATGCATTGGTGAACTTTGACGGAGAGCGCCTGGCATTGGCGCTGGACCTTCTGCGGGAACTGGCCCAAACGCCCCAAATCCTACTTTTCTCCTGTCAGGATCGGGAACGGGTGTATCTGGAAGGCGGCCCGGCCGTCCACGTGACCTGCTTGCAATCCTAATCCGCGAAGAATATAATTAGTCTTAACCTTTCGAAAAATGGAGGCATATCCATGACCGAACAGACCAACCCCGAAAAGAACGAAAAGAAAACAGACCCTAACGCTCCCAAATTGACCAAGGCGGAGGAATTTCGTCTGGATCTGTTCTTCTGGTTGCAGACCTTTGTGATCGTGCTTGCCGTCCTGATCCTCGTATTTACCTTTGTCGGACGCATCATTACGGTGGACGGTCCTTCCATGCTGCCCACCCTGCATGACAAGGATGTACTGATCCTCCGCAGCATTGCTTACACCCCCGAGCAGGGCGACATTGTCGTTTTGACCAAGGATTTTGACCATTACGAAGATCAGCCCATCGTTAAGCGCGTCATCGCCACAGAGGGCCAGACCGTGAACATTGACTTCTGGGAGGGCAAGGTCTACGTGGATGGTGTGCTTCTGGATGAACCTTATATTAACAACTACGATCTGAATCCATACCAGACCACGAAAGATTACGCCCTTGGTATGGAATATCCCCTCACAGTACCCGAGGGGAAGATCTTCGTGCTAGGCGACAACCGTGACCATTCCGCCGACTCCCGCTATGCAGATATCGGCCTGGTGGACGAGCGCTGTATTCTGGGCCGTGTGATGCTGACTGTCTGGCCCTTCAGCGAGATAGGACGGGTGAAATAAATGGCACAGGATTTGAACATTCAGTGGTTTCCCGGCCACATGAAAAAAACCCAGCGTCAGATGGAAGAGGATCTGCGGCTTGTAGATGCAGTGTGTGAGCTGTTGGATGCGCGTATTCCGTACTCCTCCCGCAATCCCGATATCGCGGCGCTGTGTGAGAATAAACCCCGTCTGGTGATTTTAAACCGCATTGACCTGGCTGACCCTGCCGCCACCAAGCGCTGGGCGGAATAAAG
>JAZOBG010000159.1:0-9270 GCA_045595865.1 Oscillospiraceae bacterium | reverse complement strand
GATGATCTCAACGGGTACGGAGGGGCCGGCCTCTTCCAGCTTTTCGCCGCGGGCGTTGGTCATGGCGCGGACACGGCCGACAAAGGCGGATCGTAGCCATGTCGTTCTGTGAGCCAACGAGTTGAACAACTTGCTTGTCTTCCTAAGACCGCCTTGGGCCTCCGACTTGATGATCTCAACGGGTACGGAGGGGCCGGCCTCTTCCAGCTTTTCGCCGCGGGCGTTGGTCATGGCGCGGACACGGCCGACAGCAGTACCGGCGATGATGATGTCGCCCTGCTTCAGGGTGCCGTTCTGCACCAGCATGGTGGCGACCGGGCCGCGGCCCTTGTCCAGCTTGGCCTCGATAACCACGCCGTGGGCGGAGCGGTTGGGGTTGGCCTTCAGCTCGGCCATTTCGGCGGTCAGGTTGACCATTTCCAACAGGTTGTCGATGCCCATGCCGGTCTTGGCGGAGATGGGACAGATGATGGTCTCGCCGCCCCACTCTTCCGCGACCAGTTCGTACTCGGTCAGCTGCTGCATGATGCGGTCGGGGTTTGCGGTGGGTTTATCCATCTTGTTGATGGCAACGATGATGGGGATGCCGGCGGCCTTTGCGTGGTTGATGGACTCGACAGTCTGGGGCATGATGCCGTCGTCGGCAGCCACCACCAGAATGGCAACATCGGTGACCATGGCGCCGCGGGCACGCATGGCGGTAAAGGCCTCGTGGCCGGGGGTGTCCAGGAAGGTGATGGGCTTGCCGTTGATCTCCACCTGATAGGCGCCGATGTGCTGGGTGATGCCGCCGGCCTCGCCCGCGGTGACGTTAGCGTGGCGGATATAGTCCAGCAGGGAGGTCTTGCCGTGGTCGACGTGGCCCATGACCACGACGACGGGAGCGCGGTTGACCAGATCCTCGGCCTTGTCCTCGGCGGTGTCGATCAGCTTCTCCTCGATGGTGACGATGACTTCCTTCTCCACCTTGCAGCCAAGCTCTTCGGCAATGATGGCGGCGGTGTCGAAGTCGATGATCTGGCTCAGAGAGGCCATAACACCATTCTTCATCAGACATTTGACCACCTCGGCGCCGGTCTTCTTCATGCGGCTGGCCAGTTCGCCAACGGCGATCTCGTCGGGGATGAGGACCTTGACGGGGGTCTTCTTGGCGATCTCCAGCTGCAGGCGGCGCAGCTTCTCGGCCTCTTCCTGCTTGCGCTTGTTCCCCTGGAAGGAGTTCTTCTGCTTGCTGTTGCGGTTCTGGAACTTCTGCTTGCCGCCCTGCATCTGGTTGGGGTTTGCCTTGCCGGCAGCCAGAGTTTCCAGCTTTTCGTCGTACTTATCCAGGTTGACGTTGCCGCCCTTGCGGGTGTCCACTACCTTCTTTTCGGGAACGCGGCTGACCGGCTGCTGGACGGGCTTGTCGTTCTTGGGCGCCTGCTGTTGGGGCGCAGCGGCGGCCTTGGGCTTGTTCTCGCCGCCCTTAGCGGGTGCGGCGGGAGCCGCAGGCTTTTCGGCAGCCTTGGGCTGCTCGGCCTTGGGCTCGTGGTAAACATCGGCAAAAATACTCTCAATGCTGTCCACCTGATTATGCTGGGTCATATAATCAAAGATGATGGACAGTTCGTTGTCCTCCAGCACCTTCTGGTGGGTTGCGGGCTTTGTGGCATATTTGGTCAGGATCTCAGCGATCACCTTGGAATTGACGTTGAAGTCCTTGGCCACCTCATGGACACGGTATTTGATAAAACTCAAATCGGCCACCTCCTATTACTTATCTTGCTTCGACTGGGGAGGCGCGGCCCACGGCTTTTGCTTCCCTCTCGCTACGTTTTTCTCGTGTTGTTTCTTTTCGCGCTGGCGCTGCAGCACCCTCTGCGCCTTGGTATCCAGCGCCGCTGCCGCCTCCCCATACGTTTCAGGCTCGGCCGCCGCCAGCTTTTTCACCAGACTGGCTGCCAGCCCGGCATCGGTCAAAGCGGCCATGGCACAGCTTTCGCGGCCCACGGCAAATCCCAGTTCCCCTTTGGTAAAGGGGGTGCGAACACAAAGGGTGTTGCCGGCTTCGGCAAAGTGTTCGGCCCGACGCACGGTGTTCTCAGCGGCGTCGGATGCCAAAATGAGCAGCTTGCACTTGCGTGCACGGCAGGCACCGCCCGCAGGCTCCTCACCCACCTCGATGCGTCCACCCTTGCGGGCCAGACCCAGCAGATGCAGTACAGGATCATTCATCCGAATCACCTGCTTTCATCTGCGCCTCCAGCGCGTCATATACTTCGGCGGGAATGGCGGTTTCAAAGGCCCTTTCCAGCGCACGGCCCTTGCGGGCACGCTTCAGGCAATTTTCATCGGGGCAAAGATACGCGCCCCGGCCGGGTTTCTTCCCCTTAAAATCCAAAGAGATCTCTCCCTCCGGACTTTTGACCACACGGATCAGTTCCTTTTTCTCCCGCATTTCACGGCAGCCGACACACTGCCGCATGGGAATTTTTTTAGGCACAGCTTTACCCCCTTTCGGAAAACTCAACTGTTTTTATTCTTCCTCGACCGATTCGGCCTGGCCTTCCTCGGGAGCACTTTCAGGCTTGATGTCGATCTTCCAGCCGGTCAGGCGGGCAGCCAAACGGGCATTCTGACCTTCCTTGCCGATAGCCAGAGACAGCTGATCGTCGGGCACGATGACACGGCAGCTCTTACCCTCTTCCTCCACGGTGACGCTGACCACATCGGCAGGAGCCAAAGCGGCGGCCACATACTCGGCAGGGTCTTCGCTGTACTTGATGATGTCCATCTTCTCACCGTGGAGTTCTTCCACGATGTTGTTGACACGCTGACCGCGGGGGCCAACGCAGGCGCCGATGGGATCCACGTTGGGATCCTCGGACCAGACGGCGATCTTGGTGCGGCTGCCGGCCTCACGGGCGATGGACTTGACTTCCACGGTGCCGTCATAGATCTCGGGCACTTCCAGCTCAAACAGGCGCTTGACCAGACCGGGGTGGGTACGGGAGATCATAACCTGAGGACCGCGGGTGGAACGGCGAACCTCGACCACATAAACCTTCAGGCGCTCGCCCTCGGTGACGCTCTCGCCCTTGACCTGCTCACCGACAGCCAAGAAGGCATCGGTGAATTCGCCGCCGCTGGTGATACGGATGGAAGCAGCGCCGCTGCGGGGGTCGATACGGGTGACAACACCGGTCAGGATCTCATGCTCCTTGGCGGAGAACTCATCGTAGATCATGCCGCGCTCCGCCTCGCGCATACCCTGAATGATGACCTGACGGGCGGTCTGGGCGGCGATGCGGCCAAAGTTACGGGTCTTGATCTCAATACGGATCACATCGCCCAGCTCAGCACGGGGCAGCTTCTCGCGAGCTTCTTCCAAACTCAGCTCGGTGGCGGGGTTGTCAACCGTCTCCACCACGTCTTTCTTGACGAACATGCGAACCTCGCCGGCCTCTTCGTTGCATTCGACGACCACGTTGTCTCCCACTCCCTCGTGGTCACGCTTGTAGGCGGAAACCAGAGCTTGGGTGATCTTCTCGATCATGTAGGACTTGGGGATGCCCTTTTCCTTTTCGATCAGGCCGATGGCGGCAAAAAACTCCTTGCCGTCCAGTTCATTGCTCTTGGGAGCGACTTTCTTTTTAGCCATGTTATTCTTTCTCCTTAAAATGTCACGTGCAGGCGAACCTGTGCGACGTCTTTCTTTTCAAAGCGGAGGCCGTCCTCCAGCTGTACATCACCGTTTTCGTACTGTTCCAGCACACCGACGAATTCCTTCTTGCCGTCCCGGTTTCGGTACAGGCGGACTTCCACAACGCTGCCGATAAAGGCCGCGAAATGTTCGGGCTTTTTCAGCACACGATCAGCACCGGCCGAGCCCACTTCCAGTACATAGGAACCTTCGATGGGGTCCACCTCATCCAGTTTGTCGGACAGGGGACGGGAGACCGCCTCACAGTCGTTGATGGACACGCCGCCTTCCTTGTCGATAAACACGCGCAGGTACCAGGTGCCCGCTTCCTTCACGTATTCCACATCCCAGAGGGTACAGCCCTGCTCCTCCACGATGGGAGCGGCCAATTGTGCAGTCAATTCGGTCACTTTTGCCATGATACAACCGCCTCCTGTCTATAGTTTCCATATTTTTACATCCGTAATTTTTTCAATAAGAAAGAGCGGGGCGCAGGCCCCACTCTTACCAATACTTACAGATATACTGTGGATAGTATATCATATAATATAAAAAAATCAACCCTTTTTGCTGAGAAAAACACCGTTTTTTCCGGGAAAAATCCTCCTGTTTCTGCTATTTTACCCGATTTCCACGCCGGTGTAGTACCATTTCAGAATTTCTTCACAGGTTTTCCCCTCTTTTGCCAGCGTGTTGGCGCCGTATTGGCTCATGCCCACACCATGCCCGTATCCAGTCACGCGGAAGGTAACGGCATCTGTACCTGACTCCACGGCAAAGCAGGCCGAGCGCAGACCAAACAGAGTGCGCACCTCAGTTCCTTTCAGGGTAATTCCACCCACATCAATGGTATCCACCCGTCCCGAAGCGGTCCGTGTACAATTATTAAACCAGCCTTTTGGCGTGCCGCTCAAATCGGCGCCGGGGTATTGGGCCAGAACCAACTGCTTCACCTGAGCCGCCGACAGAGTCACTTCGGTTTCATAATTGGGGACCCCTTCTCCCTCGGGACTGTCCACCCCCACCAGATAGGGCACATCGCTGCCCCAAACTGCCACGGCATCCTCGGTTCGTCCGGCTGCCGAGGAAAAAAAGAGCGCCTGTATGGGCTGTCCCTCATAGGTGATGATCTGTCCATTGGTTGCGTTGACCGCCGAGGCGATCTTCTGCCCGTATACCGCAGCCGCAGTTTCCCAGTTGGCCGCCGCCTGTTCGGGGGTGATGTAAGCCTGACAGCAGTTGATGTCGGTACACATGTCGGCGTCGGGATGGTCGGCATCCCCCACCGCCATTTTCCAGAGGGCGTAGGTACGTGCGGTAATGGCCTGTGCCTTGAGCGCCTCCGGCTCAAAGGCGGCCGGCATCTCGGCAGCCACCACCGACCACAGGTAGTCAGCCATGGTCATTTCGGCCACGGTGCCGTCCTCCATCTCCACGCGCAGGGAGGTCAGCTCGTCCTCCCCCGACTGAATCGGCATCGGTGTCACCGCCGGCGAAGGAAGTGCCGGCAGAACATCCAGACGAGCCTCTTCCTGCTCAGCCTCCGGTCCATCCACTAGCAGCACCGGCAGCAAAAACAGAAGCAACAACAACACAACTGCGGTCACCACAACTCGCTTCACACCGCACCCTCCTTCGTAATTTTGCAAGTTTTCATCTAAATAATTTCAAATTCGACGCTTCTTTCCCGGTTGTTCCTGCCAGTGAATTTTTCTTTCTTTTCCGCTTAACAGTTGACTTTGAAATAAAATCAGCGTAAAATAAGTTCAATTTCAAAATGGGCAAAGGAGGTCCCGAACATGCAATTCGAACCCAACAACAATTTATGCGTCGCGCCGGAACATGCCCAGCACGAACTGGTGAACAGTTCCCGGGACTTCATTGAAAGTCTATGCGGAGAATTTCAACGCAATAACCAAATCAATCCGTCCTATTATGAAAAATGGGACGTAAAACGTGGTCTGCGCAATGCTGACGGCACCGGTGTTATGGCCGGCGTGACCCAGATTGGCAATGTGCGCGGCTACTATATGCAGGACGGCGAGCGTTTCCCCATGGACGGCCAGCTGATCTACCGCGGCATCCGGATCACCGACCTGATCCAGGGCTTTGTCAGCGAAAAGCGCTTCGGCTTTGAAGAGACCGCCTATCTGCTGCTGTTTGGCGCACTGCCCACCAAAGACCAACTGGAGCAGTTCAAGCAGATTTTAAGCAATTACCACACCCTGCCCCCCAGCTTCACCGAGGACATGATCATCAAAGCTCCCAGCCGCGACATCATGAACAAACTGGCACGCTCGGTGCTGGCCCTGTATTCTTACGACTCCGATCCGGACAACAACTCCCTTCCTTTTGAGCTGGACCAGTCTCTTCGCCTGATTGCCCGCTGCCCCACCATTGTAGCACACGCCTTCGCGGTGAAGAAGCACTATTTCGACAACGACTCCCTGTATTTGCACCGGCCTCAACCCGGTCTGAGTGTGGCAGAAAACTTCCTGTACTCCCTGCGCCGGGACAATCAGTACACCGAAGATGAGGCCCGCCTGCTGGATCTGTGTCTGGTCCTTCATATGGAACACGGCGGCGGTAACAACTCGGCGTTCGCCTGTCGTGTGCTGTCCTCCGCCGGTACTGACATCTACTCGGCCATCGCAGCTGCCGTGGGCTCCCTAAAAGGACACCGGCATGGCGGCGCCAACAAAAAAGTCAGGGAGATGTTTCACTGCATCAAGGAGAATGTCAGCGATTGGAAGAACGACGATCAGGTGCGCGACATTCTGACCAAACTGATCCGCAAGGAGGCCGGCGACCGCTCCGGTCTGATCTACGGCATGGGTCACGCCATCTATACCCTGTCCGACCCCCGTGCCCTTCTGCTGAAAACCTTTGCCCGAAGTGTGGCCGAAAAGAAAGGCATGCTGGACGAACTGGAACTGCTGGAGTCGGTGGAACGTCTGACCCCCGAGGTTTTTGCCGAGGTCAAGGGATACTCCAAGGTCATGTGCGCCAATGTAGACCTGTACTCCGGCCTGGTGTATCAGATGCTCGACATCCCACCCGAACTGTACACTCCCCTGTTCGCCATTGCCCGTATCGTGGGTTGGTGTGCTCACCGCGTGGAAGAAGTCTATTACTCGGATAACCGCATCATCCGCCCCGCCTATAAGGCTGTGGCACCCAACCGCACATTCGTCCCTCTGGACCAGAGATAAGCGTGTTTTTGAGACCGAACCGGACCGGTTCGGTCTCTTCTTTTTTGTGAAATATAAAGGGTTTACAAATTATTCACAATGTAGTCATGATTTGGCCGTATTTTTGCTTTATCTTAAAATCGGAACAGGCAAGAAACACACATTTCCATCCCTTTCAATTCCCTCTCCATTCCTTTCGCAAACAACACACAGCAGAAACTCCCGGCCATCCGGTCGGGAGTTTCTGCTGTGTGAATACCGTCTCTCGGACTTGTTGCGTTTTCCGAAAAAATGGGGTATGATGATATCAATCAAACCAATTCCTGTTTTGAGGTGATCGTTCATGCGTGACGGATTCATCAAAGTAGCCGCCGGAACTCCGAAAATCAAAGTAGCCGACTGCCGCCATAATGCCGAACAGGTTTTCACTCTGATGCGGGAAGCCTCCCGTCAGGGTGTGCGCGTGCTGGTCCTGCCTGAGCTGTGTCTGACCGGTGCCACCTGCGGCGACCTGTTCCTGCAGCCCACCCTGCTGAAGGGCGCCGAAGAGGGCCTTGCCACCGTTCTGGAGGCCACCAAGCATCTGGACATGGTCACCGCTCTGGGCGTGCCTTTGTGCTTCCAGGGCAAGTTGTACAACTGCGCCGCGGTTATTCATAAAGGCACCATTCTGTCTGTCGTTCCCAAAGCAGACCTGTCCCCTGCCCAGCGCCGTTGGTTTTCCCCCTCCCCCGAGGGCTGCAGCGGCATCCCCCTGTGCGGCCAGATCCCCATGTTCGGCAGCGCCGTCACCTTCCCCTGCGACAGCATGACCGAACTGACTCTGGCCGTGGAATTCGGCAACGATCTTTCCGCCTACAATCCTCCCTCCCACCGGCTGGCTGCAGCAGGAGCCAATCTGATCCTGTGCCTGTCCGCCCGCTGCGAAACGGTAGGTGAGGCCGACTGGCTGCGCCACACCGTACAGGCCCGCTCCTCTCGCCTGCTGTGCGGCTACGTGCTGGCCGGTGCCGGCGAAGGCGAGTCCACCACCGACGCCGTCTATTCCGGTCACAGCCTGATCGTCGAAAACGGCGAGGTTCTGGCTCAGCGGCGTTTTTCCTGCGGACTGACTGTTTCGGAGATCGACATGGCCGCTCTGGCTTATGAGCGCCGCCGTGCCGCCGGTTTCCCCGCTTGGACCGGGAATTGTTTCGCCATGCATTTTGATCTGGCTCCCGCCACCACCACCCTGACCCGGCACATTTCGCCCTCTCCCTTTGTGCCCGAGGACGACGCCGAGCTGGCCGAGCGCTGCAATGAGATCTTCAAGATCACTGCACTGGGTCTGAAAGGGCGTCTGGAACATACCAACGCCAAGGCAGCCGTCATCGGCCTGTCCGGCGGACTGGATTCCACACTGGCCATCCTGATCACCACGCTGGCCATGAAGCTGCTGGGCCGTCCCAGTGAGGATGTCATCGCGGTCACCATGCCCTGTTTCGGCACCACCGAACGCACCCGGGACAACGCCGTGGAACTGGCCACCCTGTTGGGCTGCACCCTGAAGCGCATCGACATCAGCGACTCCGTCAAACAGCACTTCCGCGACATCGGTCAGTCCATGGAAAACCACGACGTAACCTTTGAAAACGCGCAGGCCCGCGAGCGCACTCAGGTGCACATGGACATCGCCAATCAGGTGGGCGGTCTGGTCATCGGCACCGGCGATCTGTCCGAACTGGCACTGGGCTGGGCCACCTACAATGGCGACCACATGAGCATGTACGGTGTCAACGCCGACATTCCCAAAACTCTGGTCCGCCATCTGGTGCGCCATGTCTGCGGCGACAAAGCTGCCAGCGAACCCGAACTGGCCAGCGTTCTGGCCGACATTCTGGACACCCCCGTCTCCCCCGAGCTGCTGCCCGCCGTCAACGGCACCATCAGCCAGAAAACCGAGGATCTGGTGGGTCCCTACGAACTGCACGACTTTTTCCTGTACTATGCCGTGCGCCGGGCCTTCCCGCCCCGCAAGGTGCTCCGTCTGGCCGACCACGCATTCGGACGCGCCTACGACCGAGCCACCATTCTGAAGTGGGAACGCACCTTCTACCGCCGCTTCTTCGCCCAGCAGTTTAAGCGCTCCTGCCTGCCCGACGGCCCCAAAGTGGGCTCGGTGTGCCTGTCCCCCCGCGGAGACTGGCAGATGCCCAGCGATGCTGTAGCCGCTCTCTGGCTGGAAGAGTTGGAAGGACTGGACTGATATGAACCTGTATCTCGATTTGTTCCTGACCTTTGCCAAGGTAGGTGTCTGCACCTTCGGCGGCGGCTACGCTATGCTTCCCATCCTCCAGCGTGAGGTGGTTGAAAAAAAGGGCTGGGCCACCGAAGAGGACCTGACCGACTATTTCGCTA
>JAZOBG010000158.1:0-4308 GCA_045595865.1 Oscillospiraceae bacterium | reverse complement strand
CCGCAATGTGCAGCCGTTGAACGTGTCACTGCCGGCCCAGAAGGCCGGTGTGGCGGCGCTGGGAGAAAAAAGATTTCTGGAAAAAACCCGCGCCGAGATCCAAGCCCAGCGCGCATGGCTGAAAAATCAACTGGAACAAATGGGATTCTACGTCTGTCCGGCGCAGGCCAATTATCTGCTGCTGTACCATGAACTGCCCATGTATGACCTGCTGCTGGAGCAGGGTATTCTGGTGCGGGATTGCTCCAACTACCACGGATTGGAAAAGGGCTGGTTCCGGGTAGCGGTGCGCCGGGAAGAAGAAAACCGGATTTTGATCAACGCCATTCAGGCGGGGCTCAGGGAGGGATGGTAATGGCAAAGAACATTATGATTCAGGGCACCATGTCCAATGTGGGCAAAAGCCTGCTGACGGCCGGTCTGTGCCGTGTGTTCAGGCAGGACGGGTACCGCGTGGCCCCCTTCAAAAGTCAGAACATGGCGCTGAATTCCTTTATTACTGCCGATGGCGGTGAGATGGGCCGTGCGCAGGTTGTGCAGGCCGAGGCGGCAGGGATTATCCCCGATGTACGCATGAATCCCATCCTTCTGAAACCAACCACCGATGTGGGCAGTCAGGTCATTGTCAACGGCGTGGTGCAGGGCAATATGAAGGCCATGGAGTATTACCGACGAAAGCGTGAGTACATGCCTGCTGTCATGGAGGCCTATGAAAGCCTTGCTTCCGAGTATGACATTATTGTTATTGAGGGCGCGGGAAGTCCAGCCGAGATCAATCTTAAGCAGGAAGATATCGTCAACATGGGCCTTGCCAGACTGGTGGATGCCCCTGTTTTGCTGGTGGGTGATATTGACCGGGGCGGCGTGTTCGCTCAGCTTTACGGAACCATTGCACTGTTGGAAGAGGAGGAGCGCAATCGCATCAAAGGAACCATTGTCAACAAGTTCCGGGGAGATAAGGCCATCCTGAAGCCCGGTCTGAAGCAGCTGGAACAACTGTGCGGTGTTCCGGTGGCCGGTGTGATTCCCTACACCCATGTGGATATTGACGATGAGGACAGCCTGAGCGAGCGATTCCACGGTTCCGATGAACGAAAGCTGATCGACCTTGCCGTGATCCGGCTGCCCCGCATTTCCAACTTTACCGATTTCAGTCCCTTTGAGCGCTACAGGAATGTTTCAGTGCGTTATGTGGATAAAGTGGCCGATTTGCACAGGCCGGACATGATTTTCCTGCCCGGTACCAAGAGTACCATTTCCGATCTGATGTGGCTGCGTCAGTGCGGACTGGAGGCGGCCATTCAAAAGGCTGCCGCAGCAGGAATTCCGGTGTTCGGAATCTGCGGCGGTTATCAGATGCTGGGGCAACGGGTTTCCGACCCCGACGGGGTGGAGTCCGCCGGCCTGACCGAGATTGCCGGTTTGGGGCTTTTGAACATGGATACCGTGTTTTGTGGAGAAAAGGTGCAGGCTCAGACCGCGGGAACCGTTGCCGGCCTGACCGGACTGTTGTCCCGTCTGAACGGAATGACCTATAGCGGGTATGAGATCCACATGGGCCGCAGCGAAGGGGTGCTGCCGCCCGTGATGGAGAAGGGGAATGTCTACGGCAGCTATGTCCACGGCCTGTTTGATGCGGATGGAATCAGCGATACCATCCTGCAGGCCATCTGTGCCGCGAAAGGGATCGATTTCGAGGCCCTTGGCACCTTTGACCTGCGGGCTTACAAGGAACGTCAGTATGACATTCTGGCCGATGCGGTACGCAGTGGATTGGACATGGAACTGGTCTACCGTGTGCTGAACCGTGAGATATGAATACAGCAGCGCGCAAGCCGCCGAAGATTCAGAAAAGCAGCCTTCGGCGGCGTTGGTATGTCTTGAAATTTACAGTATGGATGTTGACTTTTCGGTGCCACTTGATATAATGTAGGCAACTGAATCACATACGCTTTTGTGCCGGGAGGCACCGATGCTGCCGCATCGAGGGAATCGGATGAAACTTCCGAGCTATCCCAGTAACCGTGAAGCTGACGAACGGGCAACCAAGTCACTGCCGCAAGGTGGGAAGACGTCCAAGTAGGATGAAGCAAAGCCGGGAGACCTGTCTGCGTATGAAACACTTCTGGGGTTGGGTGGAACAAACATATCAGTGTAGGCCGTAGTGTATCTATTCGAGGGTCTGCTCTTATTGTCGTTGCTCTCCAATCATGGGGAGCAATTTTTATTTGGAAAGATTTTGCTCCTTTTACGATGTCTGATTCAGTGACACATCACTGCCGCAAAACGGCGAAAAAAGAAAGGAGCAAAATCTATGAAAACCAAATTTACCGCACTGCTGTTGTCCCTGTCGCTGCTGCTGACCCTCTGCGTAGGCTGCGCACAGGACAAACCCAACACCCAGCCGGACAACAGCCCGCAGGAATCTCAGTCTGCTGAAAGCACCCCTGATGTCAAACCCTCTGAAGAAGTATCTACTGCCGTGACCATCACCGACATGAAGGGCCGCCAGATCACGCTGAAGGAGCCTGCCGAGCGCATCGTGGCCCTGACTGCTTCCGACTGCGAAATCCTGTATGCCATCGGTGCGGGAGATCTGCTGGTCGGGCGCGGAGAATACTGCGACTATCCGGCCGAAGTGCTGGCTGTTCCGGCGGTAGGGTCCGGAGGAGAAACCAATGTAGAGCAGATCATTGCCCTGCAGCCAGACGTGCTGCTGATGAGCGATATGGCTCAGTCTGAGGAGCAGATTGCTCAATTGGAAGCCGCCGGTATCAAGGTGGTGGTTAGTGAAGCCACCGATATCGAGGGTGTGTACACCGCTGTTGAAATGATCGGTGCTCTGATGGGCAAGGACGACAATGCCGCTGCCGTCATAGACAGCATGAAGTCCACCTTTGCCGAGCTGCAAGAAAAATCCACCGGCGATGGAAACCAGACGGTCTACTTCGAGGTGTCCCCCCTGCAGTGGGGTCTGTGGACTGCCGGCACCGATACCTTTATGGATGAGATTGCCACTATGCTGGGTCTGAAGAACTGCTTCTCCGACGTCAGCGGCTGGGCAGAGATCTCGGAGGAGCAGGTACTGGAGCGCAACCCTGACTTTATCGTGACCATTACCATGTATTTCGGCGAGGGCCCCACCCCTGAGGAGGAGATCCTTTCCCGCGCCGGTTGGGAGAATGTCACTGCTGTCAAGAACCGGAAGATCCTGAACCTGCAGAACAACGAGCTGTCCCGTCCCGCACCCCGTCTGGCCGACGGCGCACAGATGCTGTTTGACTTTGTCTACGGAAAATAAGATTCCATAAAGTGCATGGGGGGAGCGTAAGCGGCTCCCCCTGCACATGAAAGAGGGAACCCTATGAAACGGAAACCCGAACAGTTTCAATGGTATGAATATGTAGTGTTTGCGGCTGTCACGGCAGTTGTCATGTGTCTGTGCATCTGCGTCGGCAGCGTCAACATTCCATGGAAGGACACGGTTACAGTAATCGGACTGGCCATCAAGGATCTGTTTACCCGCGGCGATGTGGTCATGCCGGAGGGATTGGCCCACTCCATCATCCTGTCGGTGCGTCTGCCCCGCGTTCTGTGCGTGGCCCTGTCCGGTGCGGCGTTGTCTCTGTGCGGTGCTGCTATGCAGGGCCTGCTGAAAAACCCCTTGGCCGACGGCTCCACCCTGGGTGTGTCCTCGGGAGCATCTTTGGGCGCTGTGCTGGCCATCGCCTTTGGCATTACCTTTCCGGCCCTGCCCTTTGCCGGCACTGTGATCGTGGCCATCCTATTTGCTTTTCTGTCCCTGCTGATCATTCTGGGCCTGGCCTACAAGCTGGATTATTCCCTGTCCACCAACACCATCATTCTGATCGGTGTGATCTACTCCATGTTTGTGTCCAGTGCCATGAATGTGATCATCACCTTTGTCCCCGAGAAACTGCAGAGCATCACTTTCTGGACCATGGGCAGTCTGCAGGGTTCCGGTTATGAAAGTGCCGGTATTCTGCTGGTCGCTTTGTTGATCTGCGGCGGCATTATTTTGCTGCACGCAAGGGAACTGAATGCCTTCGCCGTGGGGGAGGACAATGCCCGCCACGTGGGTGTGGATGTCAGGCGCACCAAGCTGATCATTCTGATCACGGTGTCTGTTCTGATCGGTGTGTGTGTGTCCATCGGCGGCACCATCGGTTTTGTGGGTCTGGTGACTCCGCACATGGTTCGTATGATCGTGGGCCCCAACCATAAGCGTCTGCTGCCTGCCTGTGCCTTCGGCGGCGCGGTCTTCCTGCTGCTGGCCGATCTGGTGGC
>JAZOBG010000157.1:0-9210 GCA_045595865.1 Oscillospiraceae bacterium | reverse complement strand
CCTTCACCGTGTTTTGAATTTGCATCGAGGCGGCCTGTTAAAAGGACCCTGCCTTTTCACAGGCAGAGTCCTTTTAACAGCCCATCAATTGGAATGGGTCAATATTTAATGATGTAGTATAGAACATAGAACCAGTTCAATGCGCCATGAAGGATCGCCCAGCCGATGGAGCCCCATTTGACATAAGATATAACTACGGCAAGAATTGCTCCAATGCTGACAGCATCTTGGATACCCTTTTGAGGGTCAACCTTAACCGCAAAATGGAAATGGGGTTTTCCTTTGCCATAGATAATGCGCTCAACAGAAACATCAAAAACACTTGCTAATTGCGTGAGTGTATCGACATCAGGCTGCGTTTTTCCATTTTCCCAGTTTGATACAGCTTGGCGCGTGACCCGGAGTTGTTCTGCCAGTTGCTCTTGTGAAAGTCGCTTTTCCTGACGGAGCTTTTTTATGCTGTTAGCTACTTCGTTCATATGTATCACCTCACCATCAGTGTAGCAATGCCATTGTGAAAAAAGCAAGCAATGATTTATTGCATGGGAAGGAATGGTCTGAATTATCATTTATCTTTGAGTTTGCTTTATCATATTTTGCTGTTCTTTTCAACGCTTGGCAAAAGCGCCAAAGATTTCTTAGCCACAATTATGGTTAAAAGGGAATCACAGGGCTTTCGGTTGACGCAGAGGAAGAAACAGTGGTATAATACTTTATTAAAGATAAAAAGAAAAGGTGGGGCAGCGGATGAAGGTTCTGGTTATTGACAAGCAGGCAGTCAAGAAGAATATTTCCGTGCTGAAAAAGCGGGCGGAAAAGGCCGCGATTTATGCTGTCCTGACCGGAGATGCCCACGGCGCCGGTCTGGTGGAGATGGCAAAGCTGCTGCGGGACGAAGGTGTCGTGCGTTTTGCCGTGTCGGAGGCCGGCGATGCGGCCGCGCTGCGCAAGGCCGGACTGGTGGATGAGGAGATTCTGATGCTCCGTGCCACCACCGACCGGGAGGAGCTGGAACAGCTGCTGGACCTGGACGTAGTCTGCACCATCGGCTCTGCCGATACCGGTATGGCCCTGAACGGCGTGGCCAAGGAGCGATCTACCGTAGTAGAGGCCCATATTCAAATCGATACCGGCATGGGGTTCGGCGGCTTTTTGACCGACGAGGTGGACAAGATCCTGTCCGTGTACCGCAATCTGCCCAATGTAGCAGTCTCCGGCATCTATACCCAGATCCACACCACGGGGACAAAAATGCATGATGTGGCTGAGCAGATGGATGAATTCAACCAGACTGTAAAAGCCATTCAGTCGGCCGGATTTGAGACCGGAGTGGTTCATGCAGCAGGGTCTTATGCCCTGATGAAATATGATTTTACCCGCATGGATGCCGTGCGCGTGGGAACCGCGCTGCTGGGCCGCTGCAACCGCACCAAGAATGACGGGCTGCAGAAAGTGGGCTGGGGCGAGGCAGCCATTGACGATATTCACTGGCTGCCCAAAGGTCATACCGTGGGTAATGAGACTATGATTCGCCTGCGTCGGCCCACTCGCGTGGCAGTATTGCCCGTGGGCTATCAGAACGGCTTTGGTGTGGAGCGCGAACGGCAGCAGGGCCTTCGCGCCGTTCTTCGCCGCTGGCGTGCTGCCGGGAAACGGACGGTTCGCATTGACGGACAGAAAGTCCGGGTCATTGGCCGCATCGGCGCCATGGAGACTGTTCTGGATGTGACTGACGTGCGCTGTACGGCTGGTGACATTGCACAATTTGAACTGGATCCCCTGTTCGCCAAGGGGATCAAACGGGAGTATCGCTGATGAAAGCTGTTGTAACAAGAGTTGCCTCCGCCTCGGTGGAGATCAACGGGAAAATCAATGGAGCCATTGACCGGGGATTTCTGGTTTTACTGGGCGTGGGGCCCAACGATAACGAAAAAATCGCGCAGAAGATGGCGGATAAAATCTGTAATCTGCGGGTATTTGAAGATGAAAACGGAAAAATGAACCTGGATCTTGCCACCGTGGGCGGAAGTTTGCTGGTGGTCAGCCAGTTCACCCTGTATGCCGACACATCCAGCCGCCGTCCCGGCTTCAGCGGTGCCGCCAAGCCCGACTTGGCCATCCCGATGTACGAAAAGTTCATGGAGATCTGCCGTGAAAAAGGTTTCCGGGTGGAACACGGCGAGTTTGGCGCTGATATGCAGGTGCGGTCCCAGAACGACGGCCCTGTGACCATTTTGTTTGAAATAAACGAGGGATAAAAATGAAAATTCAAGCACTTCAGGTGCCGCCCATCGGCACCAACTGCTATTTGCTTTTGGATGAAGAGACCGGAAAAGGCGCCATCATTGATCCCGGCGGAGCCGGCACCGCCATTGCCGATGCTGCTGGAAAAATGGGCATGACCCCGGTGGCCATTTTCCTGACCCACGGACACTATGATCATAGTGGTGCCGTTATGGATCTGCGTGCAAAATTCCCCGGTGTGCCGGTTTATCTCCACGCCGCCGACGCCGCCATGACCAAGCGGGTCGATTCCCTTATGCCCGATGTGGGCGAGACGGTGGCTTATGATGAGGGCGACGAGATTGCCGTTGGTGATCTGACCGTCCGTGTGTACCACACCCCCGGCCACAGCCAGGGCAGCGTGACGCTGGAGGTGGGCGAGGTGCTGTTCACCGGCGACACCCTGTTTCAGGGCTCCTGCGGCCGCACCGATCTGGCCGGTGGTTCCCCTGAGCTGATGGCCAAATCCCTGAAGCGTCTGGTCGGTTTTGAGGGGGACCGTCAGGTCCTTCCCGGCCATGAGGGGTTCTCCACTCTGGAACAGGAGCGCACCGGCAACTACTGGGTCGCCTACGCGCTGAAGCAGGAATCATGAAAATTATCTTAAAAGGCCACGATTACAAATATGCTGTTGAGCAGATGCTGCTGACACTGTTCCCTGAGGAGCGTCCCGTCTATGAAGGGGAGGAGGAAAACAAGGTCACCCTTTCCCTGAACCGGGGGAAGGTCTGGCTGACGGCCTGCGCCGTGCTCCACTGGCAGGGCCGCATCACTCGGCACAGCTGCCGGGCAAAGGTGTCCGAGCTGAACGGCGAAGCGCTCAACGACGGTCGGGTATCCCAGCGCATTCTGAAATTGGCCTTCTACCGTGCAGGTGTAGAGGCGTTGGGCAAGGAACCTCCTTGGGGTGCCATGACCGGCGTGCGTCCGGTGAAGATCCCCACCAAGGCCATGCTGGCCGGGTCAACCCCGGCACAGGCCAAGGAGGTGCTTCGTAAACAATACCGGGTCTCTCCCTTGCGAGCCAATTTGGCAATGGACTGCGCGCAGGCCAGTCTGAATATCAAGCGGGATCTGCAGCCCAACGAGATCTCCATCTATGTGGGTATACCCTTCTGCCCTACCCGATGCGCCTATTGTTCCTTTATTTCAGCCGATGTCAAGCATGCCCTGAAGCTGATTGAACCCTATGTGGACGGCCTGATTCGGGAAATTCAGGCTGCCGGGGCCGCCCTGAAGCAGGACGGTCTGCGGGTCAAGTCGGTTTACTTCGGCGGAGGAACCCCTACGACCCTGAGCGCCGATCAGCTGGATCGGGTACTGTCCGCGCTGGTCGAGCATATCGATCTGTCCGGTTGTGTAGAATATACCGTGGAAGCCGGTCGTCCGGATACCATTACCCGGGAAAAACTGGCCGTGCTGAAGCGGCACGGCGTGGACCGTGTTTCGGTCAATCCGCAGACCATGGAGGACACGGTTTTGCGTGCCATGGGCCGCGACCATACCGCAAAGCAGATCGAGGATGCCTACGCTACTGTGCGGGAAGCAGGGCAATTTTTGGTCAATATGGATCTGATCGCCGGCCTGCCTTCGGATACCATTGTTGGGTTCCGCCGTACGCTGGATCAGGTGCTGGAAATGAACCCGGAAAACATCACAGTCCACACGCTGGCGCTCAAGCGGGGTGCGACCCTGACCTCCGGCGACCGGGCCCCTGTTCTTCCCGGAGCAGAGGAAGTGGCCGAAATGTTGGATTACGCCTGGTATCGGCTGCGCGGAGCGGGGTATGTTCCCTATTACCTGTACCGCCAGAAATTCATGTCCGGTTCCTTCGAGAATGTAGGCTGGTGTAAACCGGGCTGCGACAGCCTGTACAACATCTGCATGATGGAAGAACTGCAGTCCATTCTGTCTTTGGGTGCAGGCGGTGTGACCAAGTTGGTGGATACCGTCAACGGCAGTATCGAGCGCCGTGCCAATCCAAAATTTGCCCACGATTATCTGGCCCGCATTGACCAGATCTGCCAGGAGAAGGAGGAAATTCTATGGCCTATCAACTGCAGGAGATCAACCGACGCATCCGGGAAGATGTAACCGGTTTTCTGGCCGAGTGCGACGGAGAATACGGGCTGAAAGTGGCCCGTGCCGCCGACCGGATCATTCAGAATCTGAGCAAGAGTCCGGTGGTACTGTTGTCCGGCCCCTCTGGTTCGGGCAAGACCACCACGGCAAAAAAGGTGGCAGAGGAACTGGGGCGCCGCGGCGTTCGTTCCCACACCGTATCTATGGACGACTATTTTAAGACCCTGGATCATCGCACCGCACCCCGCACCGAACAGGGTGAGATCGATTATGAGTCTCCCAAGCTGCTGGATATGGACCTTCTGGATGCCCATTTTACGGCGCTGACCAAGGGTGAAGAGATTTTGATTCCCAAGTTTGCCTTTGCCCGCCAGATGCGGGATTCCGCCGTGACCCCCCTTCGTCTTGGAAAAGATGAAGTTGCCATTTTTGAAGGCATTCACGCCCTGAACGACGACATTGCCGGCCGTCATCCCGAGGCCACATGCATGTACATCTCTGCCCGCAGCAACGTGTGTGATGGAGATGTCCTGCGCTTTAAGGGCACCTGGATGCGTCTGACCCGCCGCGCCGTACGTGACTATCAGTTCCGCGGTACCGGGGTGGAGGGCACCATGGCCATGTGGGCCAATGTGCGCCGGGGCGAGAAGCTGTATATCTCCCCCTTCAAGGGCCGCGCCGACATCGTCTTCGACTCCTCCCTGCCCTATGAGGTGTCGGTGATGAAGAATTTTGCCAAACCCCTGCTGGAAGCCGTTCCTCAGGATAATGAGCGTCATCTGGAACTGCTCGACCTGATTGAAGGGTTCCGGTGGTTTGAAGAAATCGACCCCGCCCTGGTGGCACCCGACTCTCTGCTTCGGGAATTCATCGGCGGAGGAAGCTACCACTATTAATTTGTTAATAACTTTAGAGAGGAAGTATAAAAGCAATGAGCGAATGCACACACGATTGCGGCTCCTGCAGCGCAAGCTGTGGCGAGCGTCAGGAAATGCCCGACCTGCGCGCCCCGATGAATCAGTTCTCTGACGTGAAGAAGGTTTTCGGTATCGTCAGCGGCAAGGGCGGCGTCGGCAAGAGCACCGTGACTGCCGAACTGGCCTGCGCTATGCGCGCCAAGGGCTACAAGGTCGGCGTTCTGGACGCCGACATCACCGGTCCCTCCATCCCCCAGGCCTTCGGCATCCATGAGACTGCCGAGGTCAACGATATGGGCATCCTGCCCTCCATCTCCAAGAACAGCGTCCGAATCATGAGCCTGAACCTGTTGACCAAGGAAGAGACCGACCCTGTCATCTGGCGCGGTCCCGTGGTCGCCGGCGTGGTCAAGCAGTTCTGGACCGACGTTCTGTGGGGCGAGATCGACTATATGTTCGTCGATATGCCTCCCGGAACCGGCGACGTACCCCTGACCGTGTTCCAGTCTCTGCCCATCGATGGCATCATCGTGGTGACATCTCCTCAGGATCTGGTCTCCATGATTGTTCACAAGGCCGTCAACATGGCCGCCATCATGAACGTGCCCGTGGTGGGTCTGGTGGAAAACTACAGCTACTTCAAGTGCCCCGACTGTGGTAAGGAGCATGCCATCTTCGGCGAGAGCAAGCTGGAGCAGGTTGCCGAGAACATGGGTATCCCCGTTCTGGCCCGTCTGCCCATCGATCCCGCCCTGGCTGCTGCCTGCGACAACGGCACCATTGAGGATTACCCGGTCAACTACCTGACCGAAGTGGCAGAACGCCTGTAATCAAAGCACAAAAGAGACGCTTCCGATTTAAGTTCGGAAGCGTCTCTTTTTCATTTACAACGGATGAAATTCAGCAATATTACTTTGCATAGTGGGTGGTGCGCTCGTCGCAAATGATGCCGCTCCAGTTCATGCCGAAGCCAAAGTCATAGGTGTTGCCGCAGCTGTCCGTGTAGGGGATCAGATCCAGCGGTTTATCCTCACAGTGCCGCTCCACCGTTTCCATGTCACGGGGCAACTGCACCGGAAGCAGACCGCTGGGTTCAGCCTTGCCGCTGATCAGGGTCAAAAGGGATTCCTGCTGTACACCGAAATCCACCAGAATGGCATCGGCAGCGTCCTCTAGTTCGGCAAGGACACAGGGATTGTGCATCCGCACCACGACAATAACCGGCTTGCCGGGCATGGCCGCACGGGTCTGGAGGACCAGATCCAGATCGCTCTCATTGGCAGCGGTGTTGCACTTGCCTTTGTAGGTGCGGTCGGGATGATCCTGCTCGCGGAAGTCGCCCTGTCCGATGCTGTGCTCGCGGGCGGTATCGGCGGTATAGGGGCGATACTGCAGCGTGACCGGACGGTACCCGGTCTCCTCCCGGTAGCCGTCGGAAATGGGGCTTTCGATGAATACAATGGCGAAGTCGGCATTCTCCGGCGTTTCGGTCCAATCGTAAAAGGCCTCCATGCCGGCACGATCGGCACCGGGCAAATCACATTCAGGCAGCATAGAGCGGAAGAAGCTCTTGCGCTTGTTCAGATGCCGGTTGGGGACGTAGACCTTTTTGCGGCTGCAGATGGGCAACACCCCGGTGTTTTTCACCATGACCACCGACTTAAGCTGAGCGTCAAAACCGGCCTGACAGTGGTCTTCGCAGCCAACGATGCACTGGCTTTCTTCCACGTCCAGATAGGGGTTTTCAAACAGACCGCAGCGGAAGGCGTTGGTCAGAAGCCGGGCGGCGCTGCGCTCAAAGCGGGCACGCATAGCTTCTTCGCCATAACAACGGCATCCAATTTCATAGGCTTCCAAAACAGGAGCTATGTTGTTGTTCCCGCCAAATTGGTCTACCCCGTTTTCCAGAATCCGTAGGTGGCGCTCGGCCACGCTCAAATCCTCCACGCCGAAGCAACGGCCACCGAAGGAATCCAGTGACGCAGCAGGGTCGCCGGTGATGCCCCAGTCGGTGCAGACCACGCCGTCAAAACCGGCCTGTTCGCGCAGCAGATCGCCGATAATATAGCGGCTGTAGCTGTTGCCTACCTGCTCGTCAGGAGACAGACCGCAGCTGATGGAGTAGTAGGGCATGATGGACGCCACCTGTCCGGTGGGTCCGTTCAGACGGAACACACCGTCCAAAAACGGTTTCAGGTGCTCCTGAGTACATTCGCCGGGATAAACGGCGAACTTGCCGAAGGCATAATGGGCATCACGACCGCCTTCGCAAGGCCCTCCGCCGGGCCAGTGTTTCGCCATGGCAGCTACGCTTCCGCTGCCCCAACCGCCATTTTGTTCGGGGTCGGACTGCAACCCGTCGCAATACGCCCGTCCCATGTCGGTAACCAGCTCAGGGTGAGCGCCAAAGGTATCTTCAATTCGCATCCAGCGCGGCTCGGTGCCCACATCCACCTGAGGAGAAAGCGCCGTTGCAATGCCCATGGCGCGGTATTCTTTCCGCACGATCCGGGCGTACTGTTCACAGAGTTTGGGGTCAAAGGTGGCGGCGATGCCCAGACCGTCCGGCCATTTGCTGGTCTGACCGTCACCCGATTTGTATTCTGCACCAGCATCGGCTGCGTTGTGCCGGGGGTCCGAGCTGATGTTGACCGGAATGCCGTGGGGCAGTGCCTCGGCAAAGGCCTGCATCTCGTTGTTCCACCCGGCGGCAACCTCAGTGTTTTTCAAACCGGCTGCCAGAACGTGGCGCACATGGTCGTTTTCCAGAAAGTTCTTTTGCTGGTCGGTCAGGTCGGTGGGGGCGGCACCGCTTTCTGCCAGCGATTTTCCGCCATAGGTGCCAACAAAGGGGCCGTTTGCCCGGGCGGGTACGTTCTGATGACTGCTGTACAGCATCAATCCGGCGAGTTCCTCCACACTCAGGCGGGAGGCCAAATCCTTTGCACGCTCCTCCGGGGAAAGCCGCCAGTCCTCGTAGGGCAGCAGGGTGCCGGAGCGCTCCAGATCCTTAAAAAACAGACCGTCCACCTCCAGAATGGGTGCGCTGGTCACGCCGAGGGAGGGGCCGTTTGAATTTTGTATGCGGGTGATTTTCATAGGTGTTTCGCCTCCGTAACAGAGTTGCGTCTTCCAATTTTTGAAAAGTATATCAAAAAGCAGTTTCCTTGTAAAGACGACGAGATCGAAACGGGAGCAGTCCTTTGACTGCTCCCGAACTGGTTCAATTCAGTTCCAATTCCACTGGGCAGTGATCGCTGCCCATCACATCGGCGTGAATTTTGCTGTCCGCAAGGCGGGATTTTAACGCCTCGGAGACAATAAAATAGTCAATGCGCCATCCGGCGTTGTTCTCCCGGGCGTGGTACATATAGGACCACCAGGTATAGGCCCCGGTCGCATCAGGGTAAAAATAACGGAAGGTGTCCACAAAACCGGCATCCAGAAGCTGGGTCATTTTGGCCCGCTCCTCGTCGGAGAAACCGGCGTTGCCTCGGTTGGGCCCGGGGTTCTTAAGATCAATTTCACAGTGAGCTACATTAAGGTCGCCGCACAGGATGACCGGTTTTTTCTCTTCCAACCCCTTCAGATAGGAGCGCAGCTCACCCTCCCACTCCATACGAAAGGCCAAGCGGGCCAGACCGCGCTGGGCATTGGGGGTGTAGCAGGTGATCAGCCAGAAATCCTCGAACTCCAGCGTAATGGCACGGCCTTCGTCGTCGTGGGCAGAGGAGCCGATGCCGTAAGCAACGCTGAGCGGTTTGACACGGGTAAACACCGCCGTGCCGGAATAGCCTTTTTTGACGGCGCTGTTCCAATACTGTTCATAGCCGGGCAGGTCCAGTTGAATTTGGTCGGGCTGCAACTTGGTTTCCTGCAGGCAGACCACATCGGCGTCAACCGAGTTGAAAAAGTCCAGAAAACCCTT
>JAZOBG010000156.1:0-7161 GCA_045595865.1 Oscillospiraceae bacterium | reverse complement strand
ACAGCCTTGTAGCGGCAGATGACTTCCAGACCTTTTCCGAACACCTTAGCAGGCAGAACTTCCATGGTGGTGTTCTCCAAGTCAGCGCTGACATAGTGGGTTTTGATGCCGGCGGCATTGATTTTCTCAAAGAAGTAGATGGACATGCGCAGGTTGACATCGCCCACGCCTTCGATGGTCAGGCCCACGGAGTTCTCGCCGGGATCGAAGACACCGTCCTTGCCGGTGCAGTCGTCCTTGGACTTCAGCAGGTAGTTACCATTTTCCAGAGCATAAACATTCTTGGTCTTACCAGTGTAAACGAGCTTGCTTTCCATTAAAAAAACCTCCATGCGCGCCTGTCGGCGTGAAAATAACAAATTTGTTAGTGGGTTGGGGCAACTATGGGATCAGGCGAACTCAGCCTGGATCTTCTGATCTTTTGCGGTGACTTCATCGGCCATCTTGGTTTTGAAGTCGGCCAGTCTGGCGGTCAGTTCGGCATCACCCAGAGCCAGCATCTGAACGGCCAGAATACCGGCGTTGTCCGAGCCGTCCACGGCCACGCAGGCCACGGGGATGCCCTTGGGCATCTGCACCATGGACAGCAGACTGTCCAGACCGCCCATCATGGAAGTCTTGATGGGTACGCCGATGACGGGCAGGGTGGTGTAAGCGGCCAGCACACCGCCCAGATGGGCAGCTTTGCCGGCGGCGGCAATAATAACGCCAAAACCCCGCTCGGCAGCAGTGGAAGCAAACTCCTCGGCAGCGGCGGGGGTACGGTGGGCAGAAATGATATGCACTTCAAAGGGCACGCCGAAATCACTCAGGCGCTTCATACAGGGGCGCATGGTCTCAAGATCAGAATCCGAGCCCATAATAACAGCAACTTTCTTCATAAAACAAGTTCTCCTTTGCAGATAACTTTTTCACAAAATGAAAAAAATCTCACTCCATAATCCTATCGAAAAATTCGTCCAAATGCAAGGGTTCTGAGCAAATTTTGTAGGCTTGAACAAGAATAAAAACGAATGGAGGGAATCCATAGACTTATTGACATTTTACAGAAGTGTCGGAGTGATTTTGAGTGCAATTTATTTTGTGCAGAATCAAAAAAAGATTCAATATTATTCCATATTTTGCGATAATGTAAGTGAAGGGGGTGCCGTATGGACGACAGGGGCATATTGGAACTGTATCGACTTCGTGACGAGCAGGCGATTCAGGAAACCGAGAAAAAATATGGCGCCTATTGCCGCAGGATCGCGCTACGGCTCCTGGGGACCCGGGAGGATGCCGACGAGTGCGTCAGCGACGCGCTGCACGTAGCATGGGAACGGTTTAAAGAGAAGGAGCCGGTCAGTTTACAGGCCTTTCTTGGGCGTACAACCCGTAACTTGGCCGTCAGCCGCTACCGTGGTGAAACGGCGCAGAAACGTGGGGGAGGCATGGAACTTCTTTTGTCCGAACTGGGGGACTGTGTTCCCGACAAAAGCGGACCGGAACAGGAGATTGAGCGGCAGGAACTGGCGGAACAGATTCACACATGGCTGACCGGCCTTACCCTTGAGGACCGCGCTCTGTTTGTGCGGCGTTATTGGTATGGCGTGGAGGTCAAAACGCTGGCCCGCCGTGTGGGCTGTACACCAAACCAAATGGCCCAACGGATGCTGCGTCTGCGGAAAAGTCTGAAGGCATATTTGGAGTCGAAAGGAGTGGAAGTGTGAACGACCGTGACATTTACGATGCAATTACCGATTTGGATTACGCTCTGGTCAAGGAAAGCGATAACATGTATAAGATGTGGCGCGGCAGGTTTCGTGCGCGGGTTCTCTGGACGGCGCTTTTGGTGACCGTGATTCTGGGAATTGGGATTACCGGTGCGTTGGAAAGCGTGCAGGGCACATCGCTGGCGGCGAAAGCCTATGCCGTGGCGCAACCGGAATATCCGGAGCAGACCCAACTCGGGGAGCAGGGTTATGCCGACAATCTGAACGCTTTTTATGCCGCGAGTATGGGACAGATTCTGTCCGGTACGGAAGGGGAAAACCGTGTTTATTCCCCACTGAACCTATACATGACCCTTGCTATGCTGGCCGAGACCACCGGAGGAGAAAGCCGCCAGCAGATTCTGGATTTGCTGAATCAGGAGAGTATGGGCGATCTGCGCAAACAGGCAAATATGTTATGGCAGGCAAACTACCGGCAGGACGACCGTATGAAAAGTGTTTTGGCAAGTTCACTCTGGATGAACAAAGACATTGAATATGACGATCATGTGCTGGACATTCTGGCCGAGGCATATTACGCATCTTCCTATCAGGGCGAGATGGGTTCCGGACGGTTCACGAAAGCTTTCCAAAGCTGGCTGAATGCTCAGACAGGAGGTCTTCTGGGAGAACAGGCCGCCGAACTGGAACTGCCGGAGGACACCGTGATGGCCTTAGCGACCACCCTGTATTACAAGGCCAAGTGGAGCAAAGAATTTGACCCGAAGGATACCAAACCCGGTGTGTTTCACGGAGCCAACGGCGATGTGGAGCGGGATTTCATGTACCAGCAGCTCATAGACCTCTATGTGGAAGAAGAAAACTTTTCCGCGGTGCGGCAGTCCATGCAGGATGCCGGACAGAGCGCTATGTGGTATATTCTGCCCGGGGAGGGGGTATCGGTGGACGATCTTCTGGCGGATCCGGAGGGGTTGGCCTTTGCGTCGGACCCGGAGGGGGCAACGGAAAAACTTGACCAGTACCTGATCGACCTGGCGGTGCCCAAGCTGGATGTGGTCTTTTCCCGTGATTTGTCGGAGGATCTGAAAGTTCTGGGAATTACTGCTGTATTCAGCCGGGAAAATGCTGACTTCTCGGCCCTGACCGAAACCGAACCGGTGTGGCTGTCCAAGGTACAGCATGACGTCCGTTTGGTTGTAGATGAGGAGGGAGTGGAAGCGAGTGCGTACACCGCGGTAATCATGCTCGGTGGAGCCGGACCGAGTGACCGTGTGAAATTCGTTCTGGATCACCCGTTCTTGTTCGTTATCACCGGTCTGGACGGTCAGCCCCTGTTTGCCGGTGTGGTAAATCAACCGTGAAAATAAAAGCGCTGTGAAAGCACCTTTATCGGCTTTCACAGCGTTTTTTTGTCGGGGGAATCAATACAGCCCATTGACTTCGAGGATCTGTCGAATTTGTTCGGTGCGCTCGTCCCATGCGGCGGCGCTGCCGTAATCCCGGCGGCGGCGCAGAAGCTCTTCGGGATCTTCTGCCATGGCGGTCTCACACTGGCGGATGAAGTCCTCGGTGGTGCGGGCGGCGTGGACCACATCGGGGTATTCCTGCCGCTGGTGCTTCCACACCATGGCGGCGATAGGTTTACCTGCGGCCATGTATTCGTAGATGCGGTAATGGATCACATCGCTGTCCTCGTTCTGCTTTCGCAGCAGATCGATGCACGCGGTACAAACGCTCAGATAGTCCGGAATGTCCACCAGGGGGCGCTTGCCCAGCAGGCGGATATTTTCCCGCCCGTTCAGATGAGCAAGATACGGGGAACGCATGATGGGGCCGATCAGCAGGAAGGTCCACTCAGGGTGGGCGTCGGCACATTGGATCAGGGGAGACAGGTTCAAATCGGCGTGGAGTGTACCAACAAAACCAACCACCGGCTTGCCGACCAGATCGGCCACATCGGAAGGAGCCTCCACTGCATCACGGCGGAACAACGGGAAATTAACGCCATTGGGGAGCAAAACAAGATTTTGATTGCAGGGTGCCAGACGGTCCATCAAACCGTCGGAGGCGACAAAGCATACATCGGATAAAGCGGCCAGATCACCCTCCCACTGAATGGGCAGGTTGGACCAGTAGTGATGGCAGTCGTATACCAATCCGCGGTGGGTGAGGTGATCCAGCTGATGCACGTTTTCCGGGGTGGTGCACCAGAGCAGCGGCTCACGGAACCGATGGCGCTTCATGGCTTTTTCTACGCAGGAGGTAATTCTGCGCCGATTATGCCGGGCAACCGGTTGTGTGTGAGAAAACAAGTCAACCGGTTTGGGCAGCTGGTACACGGTCACATTTGGGCGAACCTTGCGGCCGTTGGGATCCGGCTTGCGTCCGGGCGGCTCGAAGAAAAGAACCTCGGATCCGGGCAGGCGGCTCATCAGCTGCTGAGTACGGGTGGGGCAGGAACTCCAATGGGTATGCGAAAGACAAACGATTTGCCTCATACCGATTCACCCCCGTACAGCTCTTTTGCGATCTGGCTGTTCAATGCCTCCACATCAAGCAGACGGTCTACGCAATTGTGCAGGAATTCCTTGTCCTCAATTCGCTGATAAGCGGCATCCAGATGCGAGGAGAGGGTTTTAATGGATACATCGTTCAAACCGCAGTAGAGGTCCTGACCGATATAGGACAGGAAGGAACTGACCTTCTGGTCATAGACCACACCCACCACGGGAACGTGCTGTCCGGCGGCAAAAACCAGTGCATGCAGACGCATGGAGACCACCACCTGCATTCGGGAAAACAGGCCGATGTTATGGGCGGAAGAACCGCTGTGTTCGATAATATGGTAAGGTGCTTTTTTGATGTGCGCAGCGGCCAGCTGAGCGGCAGGAATGTCCAGTCTGGGTTCAATGGACAGGAATACGGGAGTCAGACCATATTTTTCCCAGGCCAGATCGGCCAGAGCGCCAAACAGATGGGCTTTGGCAGGAAACCCGCGCCAGGAACGCAGGGCCAGGCCGATATAGCGTCCGTTCGGGTCCAGACCTTGGCTTTCCATCAGACCGTCGATGACCTCGGGCGGGGAAGGAGGCAGAATGACCGTTGGGTCGGCCGAAAGCACAATTTGGGGGTTGGTGACCGCCATATCGTCCAGCTCAGATTTGGAGTGGGCATCGCGCAGCGTGATGGCATCCACGCAGTTTTGCAGAACGCGGGCGGTCAGTTTGCGGTTGGAAGGGTGCAGAACAGGGCCGATGCCGCAGCCGTACATCATGACCTTGTTGTGCAGCCGTTTGGCGCACCAGATGGTGAACAGGTAAAACCACAGAGACCGGCTGGAGGTCACATCCTGCATCAGAGAACCGCCGCCGTTGATATACAGCCGGGTGTGCCGCATACGATGAATCCAGCGCAAGGGGGAGAAGGCATAAATGGAATTGACGCGGTAGGCCAAACGGGTGTGTTTTGGCTTGCGGGAAAGTACCCAAATGGGAGCATCGCGGTCAATCTGACGCAGCTCAGTCAGGATGGCTTCCAGAATGGCATCGTCACCGGCATTTCCGCGGCCGTATGCACCGCAGACCAGAATGCCGTCGCGCCGAGCCGAGCGGGCAGATCGACGCAGGATGGCCTGATAGATGTCCACTTGCCGTGCGATGGTGGCATCCAGTGAGTAAACCTGTCTGGCCTTTTGATATAGATTGGATCCAAGTCGTTTACGTAGAGTCGGGTCGGCGGCGAGAGTAATCATATGGGTGGCCAAAGCATTTGCATCACCGGCTTCGAACAGGAGACCATTCGCGCCGTGATCGATCAAATAGGGTACGCCGCCCACACGGCTTGCAATGGTGGGAAGACAGGCGCGGGCACCCTCGGTCAGAGAATAGGGGAAGGTTTCCGAGAGGGAAGTCAAGGTATTGATATCAATGGCTTGGTAAAAGGAGTCCACGTCGCTGAGCCAGCCGGCGAAGCACACTTGTCCGGCCACACCCAAATCTTTGGACAGTTTCTTTAATTCTTCCAGTTGCTTACCATCGCCGGCGATCAGCAGACGCAAATCCGGGCGTTGGGCATATGCAATGGCAAAGGCCCGAATCAGGGTGGTGATGTCTTTGACGGGATTCAGACGGGCGGCAATGCCGATAACAATGCTGTTTTCATCGGCATCCAAACCAACCGAACGGAAAAACGCAGCCCGGTCCATTTTTGCCGGACGGGGGGTAAAGTCCAGACCGTTGTAGATGGAAAACAGTTTGTTGGGATCGAAACCGCGGGAGATGAGCAAATCCACCATGGCGTCCGAAACGCCGATGCGATAATCCAGAATGCGAAGGGCAATGGTATTGATGGTTCCGTAGGTCAGACGGGAGAGAAAGCGTCCCAGATAGTCCAGCCGATAGTCGGAATGTACCGTGGTGACGACAGGCAGGCCGGTAAGCCGCCGCATAATCGCGCCCATCATATTTCCTCGCGCGCCGTGACAGTGGATGATATCGTAATTCCCTTCCAGTATCATGCGTTTCAAGGTGCGGAGTATACGGGGAATGTTATGCCCGGGCAGCACCACGGTGGGGATACCGAGCTCCCGTGCCTCCTGAGCAAAGGGACCTTCCATAAAGCAGACCATGGTCAGGTCTACTTTGCCGTCCAAACCACGAAGCAGGGAGTGGACGTGGGTCTTGGCACCGCCGGTATCACCGCCGGAAATCAAGTGGATCACTTTCATGTTGTTACCTCAAAAACGAAAAAGGTCTTGTGAAATCAGCGAAAATATTATACAATATTCCAAGAAATTAGGCAACACTGCAAATTATTTCTCCCAATTACCTTTTGGACTGATTTAGGATATAAATAACCTCTCTTCGTCAAAACGACAAAGAGAGGTATACACGCAGACCGCAACTGCCCGATATATTGGAACTTACTTACTGCAATACACCGCAATTGCTTCACAGATAAACGTAGCAGTACCGTCAGCGTGCTTATCAATGTTGTTCGTAAAGCGCTCGTCCGCTACATACATCTGACCGAGACTTGCCAGTATTTCGTTTGTACAAAGATAGTAATTCTCGGTGATATGGTTCTGCAGCATTTTTACAAGGTTTTGTGCTTCAGTGGAATCAGGACTTTCGTCCTTTCTCATGCAGAGTGCAAACTCTGCCATAATATGGTCCATTCCCTCGGCAAGGTCATTCCACTTCTGCTTGGAGTAGTTCTTAGTCCGTTCTGCATGTTCCTTGTATGCATCCGTTTTGCCCCATTTTTCTTGTGTCTCAGCCTTGTATTTTTCAAATTCGCTGTTATCGAATGCTGTCATAACATTTTCTCCTTTCACGGCACCGTCAATAGCAGAAATTAACCGCTCTAACCGCTCTTTTTTGAGTGTGAGAAGTTGTTTTTGCTCGTTCAGTGCCTTGCTTTTGTCATAATTTGGGGATGACAAAATCTC
>JAZOBG010000155.1:0-8316 GCA_045595865.1 Oscillospiraceae bacterium | reverse complement strand
CTTGTCGCCGTCACGCAGTTCACAGGCTTCGTAAATACCGGTGGAGGCGCCGGAGGGAACAGCGGCACGGCCCACGGTGCCGTCTTCCAGATAGACTTCCACTTCCACGGTGGGGTTGCCGCGGCTGTCCAGGATCTCGCGGCCCAGGACGTCAACGATTTCAATCATCTGCTTCATAATTTTTGATCTCCTTTTTTGGATTTTTAGTTTTTTGTTAAGCGGGACACCGAATTGAGGCCCCTCAGAAAATCAGAGTTTCGCCGGTCATTTCAAGGGGTTTGGAAAGACCCATCAGATCCAGCATGGTGGGTGCGATGTCGGCCAGACGGCCTTCACGCAGCTTGACGTCCACGCCGATCAGGATAAAGGGCACCAGATTGGTGGTGTGGGCGGTGAAGGGCTTGCCTTCCTCGTCGGTCATCTGCTCGGCATTGCCGTGGTCGGCCGTGATGATGGAGATACCGCCCATCTTCGAAGTGGCTTCCACCACCTTGGCCACACATTCGTCTACCGTTTCCACGGCCAGTCGGGCGGCCTCGAAGATGCCGGTGTGGCCCACCATGTCGCAGTTGGCAAAGTTCAGGATGATCACGTCGTATTCGCCGCTTTCGATGCGGCGGACGGCCTCGTCAGCCACTTCGCGGGCGCTCATGTCGGGCTTCAGGTCGTAGGTGGGTACCTTTGGGGAGGCAATCAGACAGCGATCTTCGCCCTCAAAGGTCTGCTCCACGCCGCCGTTGAAGAAGAAGGTGACGTGGGCATACTTTTCGGTCTCGGCGATGCGAAGCTGAGTCAGACCCAGGTCGGAAATATACTGGCCGAAGATGTTGTCCAGCTTCTGACGGGGGTAGGCTACGGTGACATTGGGCATGGTGGCGTCGTACTCGGTGGTGCAGACGTACTGCACGGGGAAGAAACCCTTCTTGCGCTCAAAACCGACAAATTCAGGGTCCACCAGAGTGCGTGTGATCTCGCGGGCGCGGTCGGGACGGAAGTTAAAGAAAATGACAGAGTCGCCTTCGCTGATCTGAGCATTCTCGCAGCAGATCACGGGCTCCATGAATTCGTCGGTAATTTCGGCATCATAAGACTTCTGCACGGCAGCTACGGGATCGGCCTCAAAGGGGGCTTCACCGTAAACCATGGCTGCGTAGGCACGCTCCACGCGTTCCCAGCGGTTGTCGCGATCCATGGCGTAATAGCGGCCCATGACGGTGGCGATCCGGCCCAGACCCAATTCGGTCACATAGTCCTGCAGCTGAGCCACGAAACCCTTGCCCGAGGTGGGAGCTACATCGCGGCCATCCAGGAAGCAATGGACATAAACCTTGGTCAGCCCGCGTTCCTTTGCCATACGCAGCAGGGCGAACAAATGCTCAATGTGGGAGTGAACGCCGCCGTCACTGAGCAGGCCGTACAGGTGGAGGGCGGTATCCTTTTCCTTACAGGAATCCATAGCGCTGACATAAGCACAGTTTTCGAAGAATTTGCCCTTCTGAATGTCCAGAGTAATACGGGGCAGATCCTGAAACACCACGCGGCCGGCGCCGATGTTGGTGTGGCCTACCTCGCTGTTGCCCATTTGGCCTTCGGGCAGACCCACGTCCAGTCCGGAGGCGGACAGGGTGGTATGGGGATGTTCGGCCCAAAGCTGATCCAGATTCGGGGTGCGGGCCTTGTGGACGGCGTTGCCTTCAATGGCGTCACGCAGACCGTAACCGTCCATAATGATCAAAGTAGTCGGTGTTTTCATAACAAAACCTTTCATGTCGAATGATGATCCGGCATTTCCCGGACAGCATAGCTGTCCGGGCCTACGCTAAAAATTTGCCACCGGCAAATTTTCTTAACGCTGCGGTTCCTGATTGGCAGCGTTGACAATGGTGGTGAAATCAACGGGTTTCAGGGAAGCGCCGCCGATCAGGCCGCCGTCCACGTCGGGTTGAGCGAGCAGCTCAGCGGCGTTCTTGGCGTTCATGGAGCCGCCGTACTGGATGGTCACGGCACGGGCCACGCGGGCGCCGTACAATTTGCGGATGACGGTGCGGATGGCCTCGCAGACTTCGTTGGCCTGTTCGGCAGTGGCAGTCTTGCCGGTGCCAATGGCCCAGATGGGTTCATAAGCGATAACGATCTGGCGCATCTTTTCGGCGGGCACACCGGCCAGAGCGGCCTTGACCTGATAGGCGATCAGTTCCATGGTCACGCCCAGTTCACGCTGCTCCAGACTTTCACCCACGCAGACGATGGGGCGCAGACCGGCATCCAGAGCGGCATGGACCTTCTTGTTGACGGTAAAGTCGGTCTCGTTGTAATACTGGCGGCGCTCGGAGTGGCCGAGGATAACGTACTTTACGCCCAGTTCCTTCAGCATCTCGGCGGAGACTTCACCGGTGTAGGCGCCGCTCTCTTCGTAGTGCATATTCTGAGCGCCGATGGCTACGCGGGTGTCCTTAAACAGACGGATGGCGGCGGGAATGTTGACGGCGGGGACACAGAGCACCACTTCGCACCATTTGGGGCGGCCCAGCAGAGGCTTCAGTTCCTCGGCAAAAGCACGGGTCTCGCTCTGGGTTTTATTCATTTTCCAGTTTCCTGCAATAATGGTTTTGCGGTAACGGGGGTTCATTCTAATCATTTCCTTTCTATATTTAGCCGTTGAGGGGGGAGGATTCTTCGCTTCGCTCAGAATGACGCGAAATCTGATGTGTCATTCTGAGGAGCGTAAGCGACGAAGAATCTGTTTCAACGAGAAATTACTTGTCAAGCAGACAGGCCACGCCGGGCAGTTCTTTGCCCTCCATGGCGGCGTCGCAAGCTCCATATCCTTCGTTTCCACCGAATGGCGAAAACTCACTCATTTTGCTGCTCCGCCTTTCCCCACAAAACCTGCGGTTTTGCGGGGGGCCCGGCTTATTTGTTCAACAGACAAGCAACGCCGGGCAGTTCTTTGCCCTCCATAAATTCGAGGGAGGCGCCGCCGCCGGTACTGATATGGGTCATCTTGTCGGCGTAGCCCAGCTGCTGCACGGCGGCTGCTCTGTCGCCGCCGCCGATGATGGTGATGGCGTCGGTCTGGGACATAGCCTTGGCCACGGACTCGGTGCCCTTGGCGAAAGCGGCAAACTCAAACACACCCATGGGGCCGTTCCAGATGACGGTGCCGGCGCCCTTCAGAGCCTCGGTGTAGGTTTCGATGGTCTTGCGGCCGATGTCCAGACCCATCAGGTTGGCAGGAATGCTCTGAGCGTCCACCACGATGGGTTCGGCGTCGGGGGCAAAGTTTGCGGCAGCCACGTGGTCGCAGGGCAGCAGGAAATTGACGCCCTTTTCGGCGGCCTTCTTCAGCATGTCCATGGCGTAGTCCAGCTTATCCTCTTCGCACAGGGAGGAACCGATGCCATGCCCCTGAGCTTTCAGGAAGGTGTAAGCCATACCGCCGCCGATAATGATGGTATCAGCCAGCTCCAGCAGATTGTTGATGACGCCGATCTTGTCGGACACTTTGGAGCCGCCCAGCACGGCAACCAGAGGACGCTTGGGGTTGGCCAGAGCGCCGCCGATGATCTCCAGCTCCTTCTGGATCAGGAAACCGGACACGGCGGGCAGGTAAGCGGCCACACCGGCGGTGGAGGCGTGAGCGCGATGAACGGCACCAAAGGCATCGGAGACATAAATCTCGGCCATATCGGCCATTTTCCTGGCCAGCTCGGGGTCGTTCTTGGTTTCGCCCTTATCAAAGCGGGTGTTCTGCAGCAGCAGGATCTCGCCGCCCTTCAGAGCGGCGGCCTTGGCCTGAGCATCGGGGCCGGCCACATCGTCGGCCAGAATGACGGGTTTGCCCAGCAACTCGGACAGACGCTCGGCCACCGGCTTCATGGACAGCTCGTCCAGAGACTTCTTCCACTTCTCTTCGGTGATGGAGGCCTCGTCCTTGCCCTTTTCCAGCTGCTTCTTCTTGTAGGCTTCAAAGGTGGCCACCGGCTTGCCCAGATGGGAGCAGGCGATGACGGCAGCGCCCTGATCCAGCAGGTACTGAATGGTGGGCAGTGCAGCGCGGATGCGCTTGTCGTCGGTGATGGCGCGGGTGGTCTTGTCCTGAGGGACGTTGAAGTCGCAGCGCAGCAGAACCTTCTTGCCGGCTACATCAATATCCTGTACGGTCTTCTTCTGGTAGTTCATGTGAAAACTCCTTTCAATCGGCCATTTCACCCTCGCCGCTCAAACCGGGGAACCCGGTCTGGCGCAACGCCTCGTAGGTGAGAACGGCAACGGAATTTGCCAAATTTAAACTGCGGGCATCCTCCCGCATGGGAATACGGATACAACGGTCATGGTGCTGTTCCCGGAACCACTGCGGCAGGCCGGCGGTCTCCTTGCCGAAGAACAGCCAGCAGCCGGGACGGAACTCAGCCTGATCGTAGCTGCGGGGGGCCTTGGTGGTGGCCAGCCACAGGTCGGGATCAGGGTTCTGTGCAAAAAAGTCATCCAGACTGTCATACACATGGAGGTCCACCATGTGCCAGTAATCCAGACCGGCCCGCTTGACCGCCTTATCGGAAATGTCGAAGCCGAGGGGACGGATCAGGTGCAGGCGGCTTCGGGTGGCGGCGCAGGTGCGGGCAATGTTGCCGGTGTTCATTGGGATCTCCGGCTCCACAAGAACAATGTTGACCATGATTGGCTCCCCCTGCACTGCAAAGTTAAAAACTGAATTTCACAAGGAAGAAACGGGTGATTCGGCAAGAGCGATTTGTGAGAAAGCCTGCGGCAGAAAAAGGCGCGGTTTCGCAGGAATACTTTGTGTATTTCAAGAAAGCCGCAACGCATTTATGACGCATGATTTCCATAAAGCGCCGCAGACGGGTCCCCCATTTTCGTCTTCAGCAAACAGGACACATTATAGCCCAAAAGATAGGGGATTTCAAGGCAAAGAAGGCGAAAATCAGAAACATTTTTCCAAAAAACGAGGGTTTTTCAGCAAATAATTTTCATCAATGAAAATTTTTGACAAGAGGATGAAAATGGACAAAGTATTTCCAATGTGATAGAATACAAAAAACCGCTCTTTTAGGGGAGGAACGCAGCATGGAAAAGCAGACCCGGCGCATCGTGGTCAAGGTAGGTACATCCACACTGACCCGGGACAACGGTGCGCTCAATTTACATAATATGGACCATCTTGCCCGAACTCTGTCTGATTTGCGCGGCATGGGACATGAGATCATTCTGGTGTCCTCGGGCGCCATCGGTGTGGGGACCGGAAAGCTGGGCCTGGGGGAGCGCCCCCGTGAATTGCGCATGAAGCAGGCCGTGGCCGCCGTGGGCCAGTGTGAGCTGATGCACCTGTACGACAAATTCTTCGGGGAGTACGGTAACACGGTGGCCCAGATCCTGCTGACCGGCGAGGATGTGGAAGATGCGGTTCGCCGGGAGCATTTGGCCAATACCTTCTCGGCCCTGCTGGAGTTGGGGTGTATTCCGGTGGTCAACGAGAACGACTCGGTCTCCTCAGCCGAGATCGAAACCGGCGCCCACAAAGTGCTGGGCGACAACGACACCCTGTCGGCCATCGTTGCCTGTCTGTGCAAGGCTGATTTACTGGTACTCCTGTCCGACATTGACGGCCTGTATAATGCTGACCCCCACAAAGACCCCAATGCGGTTCTGATCGAGCGGGTGGAGGAGATCACTCCGGAGCTGTTGGCTATGGCCGGCGGAGCAGGCACATGGCGAGGCACCGGCGGCATGGCAACCAAGCTGACGGCGGCCAAAACCGCCATGGAGGCCGGTATTGACATGGTCATCACCAACGGCACCAATGTGGAGACGCTGTACGATATTATGGATGGCAAGTCGGTTGGTACCCGATTCTGTTCCAAACGGTAAGGAGGTCGCAAACATGACGAATCTGGAACTGCAGGGCAAGGCCGCGAAAGAGGCTGCCCGCATCCTTTCGGTGGCCGGCACCGATTTGAAAAACAAGGCGTTGGACGCTATCTGCATGGCGCTGGTGCGCCGTCAGGACGAGATCCTGGCCGCCAACGCGATGGATTTGGAAGCCGCAAAACTCAACGGCATGAGCGAGGCCATGCTGGATCGCCTGACCCTGACCGCTCAGCGCATTGACGGCATCGTGGAGGGGGTGGCGCAGGTGGCTGCTTTGCCCGACCCCATTGGTCAGGTGACCAAGATGGAGCGTCGTCCCAACGGCCTGGTCATCGGCCGCCGCCGTGTGCCGCTGGGCGTGGTGGGCATCATCTACGAGGCCCGTCCCAACGTGACGGTGGACGCCGCCGCCCTCTGCCTGAAGTCGGGCAACGCCGTCATTCTGCGCGGCGGCAAGGAGGCCATCTGCTCCAACCGCACCACCGTGGCCATCATGCGTGACGCACTGGAGTCGGTGGGGCTTCCGGCTGACTGCATCAATCTGGTGGCCGACACCAGCGGGGAAAGAGCCAACGAACTGATGAACCTGACCGGCTATCTGGACGTGCTCATTCCCCGCGGGGGCAAGGGTCTGATCCAGTCGGTGGTGAAGAATGCCAAGGTGCCCGTCATCGAAACCGGAAGCGGCGTATGCCACGTGTATGTGGATGCCGCCGCCGATCAGGAGATGGCTGCCGAGATCATTTTCAATGCCAAATGCTCCCGCCCCTCGGTGTGCAATGCCGCCGAGTGCCTGTTGGTTCATAAGGATGTGGCATGGGAATTCCTGCCCAAGGCATGGGAACTGCTCAAGACCAAGAACGTGGAGCTCCGCGGCGACCGGCTGACCCGGGAGATTTTGGGCGAGGTCACGGTTATCCCCGCCACCGAAGCTGACTGGGACACCGAATACGGCGACTACAAGCTGGCCGTGCGCATCGTGGAGGACGTGGACGAGGCCATGGACTTCATCGCCCGGCACTCCACCGGCCATTCCGAGGCCATCGTCACCGAAAATTACACCGTCGCCCAGCGTTTTCTGGACGAGGTGGACGCCGCTGCCGTCTACGTCAACGCCTCCACCCGCTTTACTGACGGCTTTGAGTTCGGCCTGGGCGCCGAGATCGGCATCTCCACCCAGAAAAAGCACGCCCGCGGTCCCATGGGGCTGGAGGAACTGACCAGCTCCAAATATGTCATCTATGGCAGCGGTCAGGTGCGATAATAAACATGATGTGAATGAATACGGTTGAATTGTTCGGGAAAAAGGAGCTGTGTTATGGGAATTTTTGATTTGATTCGCTATTTTTGTTGGCATTACCTACTTTGCTTTTTGATTCTTGTCGTTTGCTTTTTTGTTTTCCGCCGTCGAAATCTGGTCGCTTGTGCTGTGTGTACCTGTTTGATGGCTGTCGTTTCCGTCGTGGGTTTCTTTGTCGTATACAGCGGACCTCATTTTGCTGGAAGCGGAAAACCCTTTCTCGAGTATGCCATCGGTTACGGTCCGGTTACACTCCCGATTTTCTTCTTTCCCATTCTTGGGTTTATTCTGACTGTGATTTGTCGCAAGAGGAAATCTACTGATTCTTAAATGCTTAAAAAGAAAGCGAGGGTCTGTCGCAACGTGCGACAGACCCTTTTCGCGTTTTGATTCACATTTTGAACAGTATGCCCACTGCGGCGGAAGCCAGAATAAACACGATGGGGTGGAGCTTTTTCAGGGGCTTAATTTGCAGACAGAGGAAAATACCCGCCGCCAGCGCGATGGCCGGCCAATAGAACAGCTGGGTCTTGGTCACACCCTGCTCGGGCAGGGTGACCTGATGGAACATCAGGACGATGGTGCAAACCTGAATCAAAGCGGCGGTGATCAGTGCGGTGGAGGCGGGGCGCAGACCGTAAAACACGCTGTCCACCACCCGGCTCTCCCGGAACTTTTTCAGAAAACCGGCGATAATGGAAATGACAATGATGGCGGGCGCGATCAGTCCCAAGGTTGCCACGATGCCGCCGGGAATGCCTCCGGTATGGAAGCCAACATAGGTAGCCATGTTCACTCCGATGGGGCCGGGGGTGGACTCGCTGATGGCCAGCATATTGGCAAGGTCGGCGGCCGTGAACCAGCCGGTACGGTCAGCCATGTCAGTCAGAAAAGGAACCGTGGCGAGACCGCCGCCCACTGAGAACAGGCCTACTTTGAAAAATTCATAGAACAGGCGCAGATAGATCATTTGCCAAGCCCTCCCTTCGCGCTTTTGACGCAAAGTCCGGCCACACCGGCCAGGACCACCAGTACCACCGGAGAACACAGGAAATTCATCAGGCTGCCCCATACTGTGGCGGGAAAGGTAATAAAATTGCCCACAACGGCCAGCGCCAGAATGACCG
>JAZOBG010000154.1:0-3192 GCA_045595865.1 Oscillospiraceae bacterium | reverse complement strand
CGGCGTTGGCGGCCATCGTTCCGTCGGCAAAAGAGCCTTTTATGCTGGTGGATTCGGGTGCGAATGTGGATTGCCGCCCCGAGATGCTGATGCAGTTTGCCCGCATGGGCAGCATCTACATGACCGAGGTCATGCGCAAAGGACGCACGGCTACCGTGGGTCTGCTCAACGTGGGTACCGAGGAACATAAAGGCGGTGATCTTCAGCACGAGACCTACGCCTTGCTGAAAAACAGCGACTTAAATTTCATCGGCAACGTAGAGGCACGGGACGTGCCCGCCGGTATCGCCGACCCCGACAAGCCCATCGGCTCCTTCCTGTTCCTCGGCCCCACCGGTGTGGGTAAGACCGAACTGGCCAAAACGCTGGCCGAGGCTCTGTTCGACAGCGAAAAGAACATGGTGCGCATCGACATGAGCGAGTATATGGAAAAGTTCGCCGTCTCCCGCCTGATCGGCGCCCCTCCGGGATATGTGGGCTATGAAGAAGGCGGCCAGCTGACCGAAGCGGTGCGCCGTCACCCCTATTCCGTCGTCCTGTTTGACGAGGTGGAAAAGGCCCATCCCGACGTGTTCAACGTGCTGCTGCAGGTGCTGGACGACGGCCGTATCACCGACAGTCAGGGCCGCACGGTAGACTTCAAGTACACCATCATCATCCTGACGTCCAATCTGGGCAGCCAGTATCTGCTGGACGGCATTGACAGCGAGGGCAACATCACCGAAGATGCAAAAAATGCCGTCAATGATCTGCTGCGCCGTTCCTTCCGTCCGGAATTCCTGAACCGTCTGGACGAGACTGTGTTCTACAAGCCGCTGACCCGCGGCAACATCACCCACATCATCGACCTGCTGGTGGCCGAGCTCAACCGCCGTCTGACCGAAAAGCAGCTGACCGTGGTTCTGACCGACAGCGCCAAGCAGTATATCATCGACAGCGCCTACGATCCCGCCTTTGGCGCCCGCCCCTTGCGCCGCTTCGTGCAGCACACGGTGGAGACTTTGATCAGTCGTAAAATTATTGCCGATGAGGTGGTTCCCGGGGACACTCTGACCGTGGACTATCAAAACGATCAGCTGACGGTTTGCGCCGGTTCCGCAAGCATTTGAACATCAAAAAAGACCTCTGCTCTATGGAGCAGAGGTCTTTTGCTGCACGCTTCACTTTTTGAATCGGTTCCCGGTATTGGCATAAATCACGCCCGCAATGATGATCACGATAAACAAAGCCTGCCCGATCCACAAAAGCGCCATCCGGCCCGAAACCGCACTGAGTAATGCCAGCACCCAACAGGCCGCCAGAACAAACATGAACCTGCCCATAAACCGACACAGCGCCTTTTCATCGTACTTCGCCTTTTTCTGAGGGGAAGAGGTGTTATATCCCGCAATCAGCCCTGCGCCCTTTCCCGCGGAAAACAGGATGCCCAAAAGGACGAATACCGCGATGATAACAGAATGAATCAAAATCAGCACACGCTTTCCTCCTCTTTGCTTTATCGGTTACAGCCTCTTTGCTTTATCGGTTACAGCACAAATTTGACCGCCGTGCCGTAGGCCACCACTTCAGCCGCGCTCTGCATCAGCGAGGCCGAGCCGTAGCGAATGTTGATCACCGCGTCGGCGCCCAGTGCCTCGGCCTCGTCCACCATACGCTTGGTGGCGATCTGGCGGGCCTCGGTCAGCATTTCGGTGTAACCGACGATCTCACCGCCCACCAGTGTTTTCATGCCCGCCATAAAATCTTTTCCGAAATGCTTGGTCTGAACGATGGTACCCTTTACCATGCCCAAAACTTCCAGTTCTTTCCCAGGGATATAATCAATATTTACCAGCAGCATCCAATTCTCCTCCTTCAATTTCCTTAAAACGCTCTTTCAGCACACACAGGGCCGGCACGATCAGCAGCAGGCAAACCACGGCCAGCACCAGAAAACACCAGAACATCCCTTTCGGGACATCCGGGACAAAGCAAACACATCCAAGAGCAGCAGCACAAACGATCATCAGTCCTGCATAGATCAGAACGCCGTATACCGCTTCTTTCTTCCGCTTTGCCTTCTTTTCCTCAATATTTCCTTGCTTCATCCTCTTCCCCTCCGCCAATTTCACGCCAGCGCTGAACCACGGCAAGCAGCACACCCAGAATGATCACCGCAGGAATTCCGACCAACAGTACCAGAATCGGCCAGGGCGGCGCACCCGCCGGGTCCACCTTGAACGCCCACAGCATCAGGGCGATCAGACCTGCCATCAGAACGATCATCACTGCCGACGCGACAATCGCAGGAACATACCGCTTGACCTTGAAGTCACCGCGCTGCTTGTTTTGGAAGGTGGTTCCCGCCTGTTCCATGTTTTCCATCTCCTTCAGCCAGATTTCCGCATCCAGATCAGACAGCCTGACTTCCCGGTCTTTCATCCGATGGCAAAACAGCATGGATTGCTCCAGATTCTTCTGCTCGCGTTCCAGCGAGATCAGGTGTCGCCGCATTCCGTCACCCACCGTTGCATTTTCGGCCTGCAGCCGACGGATCTCATCCAGAGGAACACCCAGTTTGCGCAAGAGTTTGATGCGCTTCAATTGCGCCACTTCCGCCTCACCGTAATCGCGGTAGCCATTCTGACTGTTGCGCGGGGGAGTGAGCAGCCCCTCTTTTTCATAAAACCGAATATTCCGGCGGGTCACACCCACCAGCGCTTCTACTTCGTTGATTTTCAAGGCCTTTCACCTCCCGATGGACTCAATTTACACCTTTCACAAGGTGGAAGGTCAAGTGTTTTTTCAAAAAACTCAAAGCGAAATCGGAATTTCCTTTGTGATGCGCAGCGAATCTGGAGCCACACAGCATTCCATGGCGATCACGTTCACACCGGCGGCAGCCGCCTTCCGCAGCGCCGCGCCAAAGGCCGGATGAGTCTCGTCATTGGGTGAGAACACCCGCATCCCCTCCATCTGAATGACGAAGCAGACCGCCGTTTCGTAGCCTTCCTCTCTGGCCAGAATCAATTCCTCCAGATGCTTCACGCCGCGCTCAGTGGGGGCGTCCGGGAACCGAACCAGACCGTCCTGCTCCAGCGTGACGCCTTTTACCTCTACAAATCCGCGCCGCGTACCGGCCTCCCAGTAAAAATCAAAGCGGGAATTTCCCCACTTGGCCTCCGGCTTCAGATAGGTCAATCCGGGAACAAA
>JAZOBG010000153.1:0-7901 GCA_045595865.1 Oscillospiraceae bacterium | reverse complement strand
TAGATCAGATGGTGCTTACTTTTCCCTGTATGGCAGATTACGCTCTGCTGGAATGTGACGGCAACACCATGTATCTGACCCATGGCCATCATTGCAACCCGGAAAAGCTGCCTGCGCTGAAAGCCGGCAGCATCTTCCTTTCCGGCCATACCCATGTGAAGACCGACGAGATCCGCGGCGGTATCCGCTGCCTGAATCCCGGCAGCGTGTCCATTCCCAAGGATGGCAGCCACAGCTGCCTGGTCTATCATAACGGAGAATTCTCTTTCCGGATCCTGGAGGGCTGAACATGGGAAGTTGTGAATGCGATACCTGCTGGTACTACGATTATGACGAGGAGTACGATGAGTACTACTGCATGATGGACCTGGATGAAGATGAATACTACCGGGTCTTTGCCTCCGGGCAACATACCCGCTGCCCTTACTACCGACAGGGCGACGACTATACTTTAGCAAGGAGACAGTGACCATGAAGCGATGGCTGACAGTTCTGCTGGCACTGCTTTTGCTGCTGACAGGCTGCGGTGAGGAAGTGCCTGAGGAAACCGCGGAGCCGACAACTACGCAGACAGCTGCACCCACAGTATCCAATCCGGGGCTTTATGATCCCAATCATCCTATTACCCAGCAATCAGAGGGCGCGATCACTGCCTATCCGCTGGAGGGAAATGGGTATGAGATGTATCCTATGGGGGAAAAGCTGTTATTGGTTCGTGTGGAAGAGAACACTGCACAATTGATCCTCCTTTCCGGTGAAAAGTGCGTTAAGGAGGCGGAAACGCTGCTGTCACCTGTACAATTCTTAAGTGATGTATGGGTTCGCGACAGCAAGGTTGCCTGGTATGACAAGCTTGCCGGGGAGATCGTGATGCTGGACGGAAAACTCCGGGAGGTGGAACGCATCCCCTTGCCGAGAGAGGAAATCTGCTCTTTGAATCTGGATTCCGGCCTTACCACAGCTTACTACACGGCAGAGGACAGAATCTGCGCCTTCGATCTGCAGACAGGTATTTCCCGTCTGCTGCGCCGTATGGAAGGAAAAACACTCTACATCGGGCCGATATGGAATGACACAGTTCTGAATTGTTGGTACCGGTTGGACAGTGGAGATATCTGGGAGGAGTATGTTTCCTGTGAGGATGGTAGAACCTACTTTGTGGGAAACGATATGGGCTATTTGTCCTATGTGGAAGAAAGTTGGTTAGCCGCCTATACCGACGGACCGGTCAAAGAGTTCCTCTACGGTGAGGGTACAGATACCTGGGTATTCCGACCGGCGTCACAAGAAAAACTGCTGTATTTTGACAGATTACAAAACGGAAGCGTCGTAGCCGTGCATGAGAAAGAATACGGTACCCTTATCCTGGAACTGTATGATATGCAGCGCAAGACGCGAACGGCGTCTGTTGTGCTTGAGGGCGCGCTGAGTACCGGGGCTTTTCATCAGGCTGACACCGGTGTCTGGTTTGTTGTCAAGGATGACGAGGGTGGAGAAGACACCCTTTGCCGTTGGGAACCCACGCTGACTCCGGCGGAGCCGGCAGAATGCCTCTTTACCTGGTATACAGAGGAGAATCCGGATACCCAGGGGCTGGCAGCGTGTGCGGCCTATGCCAAAACCATTGGCGATACATATGGAATTACGGTAACACTGGGGCTACCGGAGGCATTGAAGGCAGATTATGCTGCCAAGGAAGAATACTATGTCAGCGTCATTCAGGCTGCACTGGAAGAGCTGGAATATGTGTTGTCCCAGTTTAACGAAAACTATTACGAGAGAGTGAAACGGGTAACAGAATCCCGCAGCTTCACTATCAGCCTTGTGCGCAGCATCACCGCCGCCAACGGTGAATTGCTGCCGGACGGCAACGGTCTGCAGACCTGGGTGGCGGGCGATTCCTACATCGTTGTGCCGGTTGGCACCAATACCCGTAGCCAGCTGTATCACCAGCTGTGGCATATGACAGAGACCTATGTGCTGAACAGAAACTCTGTGCTGGATACCTGGGACCGGTTGAATCCCAGTGACTTTACTTATCTGGAAAGCTATGTGATCGGGGAAGACCAGATTACGGAATCCTACCTAAACGGCCCCCTGAAAGCTTTTATTGATGCTCATTCCATTACTTATCCAAGAGAAGACCGGGCAAGGATCATGGAATACGCTATGCTGGAGGGCAATGCAGGGTGTTTTGAAAGTGACACCATGCAGGCAAAGCTGAACAGCCTCTGTTGGAGCATCCGCAGAGCTTTCAAGTGGGAAGAAAGCAAGGAAGTCTTCCCTTGGGAGCAGTACCTGAAAGAACCGCCCAAAGCATAATAAAAATCGCGTGTTCCATTGGGAACACGCGATTTTTTTAGTAGTTTTGCATGGATTCAGCCAGAAGCTTTTTGCCGGAGACCACCAGAATGATCTTGGTGTTGGTCACATCTTCAGATCTTCCGGTAAACTTGGTGGTTTCGGAAACATAGGTCAGATCGCACAGGTAGCGGCCTTCGCCCAGGGGAATGCAACTGTTGACGGTCATGCTGATCAACTCAGCGTTCTGCCGTGTGACCCACTGGAGGCCGTCCATGGCTTCATACATCCGGTCTTCCAGAGCGGCACCGTCCACAATGTAGTCGATCAGTTCCTTATATTCCTGCTTTCTTACTTCATTGCTGCAGGAGATGAAGGTCATATACTGATCGATGAAATCTGTTGCAAAAGTATGTACCCTGTCGATCTCATCCTGGGTGCAAGTGTAGAGGAAACTCTCCATATCAGTGTTTTCATCGATGGTTACGACATTGCCTTCGGCATCGGTGACGATCAGCTCCTGTTCGCCCCAGACAGCCGGAGTTTGATAGGTGACCATGTAGGGGAGCCCCTCAAACTCATCGTAGTACTCTCGAATGGAGGTATAGTGAATGTCGGTTTGGGTGATATAGCTTTCGTCCAAAGCAGTGCCATTGACGCGAACGGTAAGATGATGGGGAACCGTAATGGAAGAACCGGCGCCCATCAGGAAAGAAAAATCAAAGGATTCTTCTGTGGCAGACCAAACACGGAAACCGTGCGCATCTGCTTCACCGGGCTCGGTGATCACCTTACCGATGGTTCTGTCGCCACTGAGGAGCATATACACATTCTTTTCAGCGGTGGATTCTTTCCGGTTTCTGGCGTAGGTGATGCCTTCTGCCACAGCTCCATCGATCATAGCGCGGCATTCTGCTTCGGAGATCAGGTTGCTGTCCAGCTGGGTAATCAGTTCCGCGGAGCCTGCGTAGAGATTCTCTTCCGAGAGCTGCTCCATGTAGGCTTCAATGGCATGCTCCGGCTGGGATCGCTCGAAGGCTTCTATATAGCCCCAGAACCACTCCAGACCGTGGCGGGTAGCCACCAGAAAAGCCACGGCGTAGAGCACCATAAACAAAAGGAGCCAGGGGAAGCGGATTTTTTTCTTTTTAGCCATTGCCATCCACTCCTTCCTTCAATACCACAAAGGCGGTGGGAACCGGGCGGACACCCTTGACAGAAGCGCAGTTATTGATATATTCGCCGCCGAACCACATGACAGTGGAAGAACCACCGTCCAGGTTGTAGGCATTTACAGCACCGTAGTCGGCAAATACATCAGCCAGATCGCCGTAGGTAGCGCCGAGAGAACTGGCCTGCCGTCCGTCCACCACCAGCAGAAGCATTGCACCGTCGGCACGCTGGCCGATGGCGGTGCGGGGATTGACACCGCTTTCCAGACCGTCACAGATCTCACCGTTGGCAATGAGAACGGGGCCAAAGCTGACACCGTACTGGATATCCTTTTCCACCAGATCATTCTGCTTGAAATCACCTACATGGAGAATGTGGTTGCTGTCGATACCCACGAAGCCGACATTGTTGCCCAGCTCAGGGTAATAGATCTTGCCTTCAAAAACTACAGTGGTATCGGGAATGCTGCCGTTGCCGGAGCCGTTGGGATCATAGAAGCCGCCGGCATTGATACCTGCCACCGCATCAAATTTTTCTACCATTTTTTCAACGGTGTAGCCTCTGCCACCGTAGCTGGAGGGTACGCTGCCCAAAATCACCCGGGAGGGATCCAGCACGATCATCATGATGCCGTTGAAACCTTCGCCGTATACCCGGTCAATGATAATGCCGTCACCGTCTTCGTCCACCAGACCCCAGTCATCGGGCGCTGTGGGATCGGGTGTTTCATTTCCTTCCTGATTCTGCGGGATCTGGATCAGGGAAGTATCGGTTTCCACATAGTCCGCCACTGTGTCGGCGGCCAACAGCTCTTCTATTTCCTCATCGCTGAGGTAGATGTTTGCAAGAAAGCCAATGGCACTGGTTTCACGGACAGAGCGGACAAACAGTTCGCTGGCAGTAGGGGAGGGACCCTTTGCCAGGACATACATTACGCCGTACAGCGCTACGGCCAGCAAAAGGACAGTTTCCAGCAGCACCAGAAAAATCTTTCCAATGACGCCCATAACCTTCCGGAAAGTGGATTTCTTTTTCTCTTTTTTCTTCGTTTTCGCTTTCTTTACAGGCTGAACCTCGGGCTGAGCCGGTTTGGCAGCGGCCTCGGGCTTCTTGGCAGTCTCCGGCTCGTCCAAAAGCTCCTTCAGTTCGTCCAGAAAAGCGTCAATATCGGGTGTGTTTTGACTCACATACATACCCCCCTAAAATTGTCACATTTCTATTACTATACCAGAAAGGAATAAGAAAGTAAAGGACCAAAGGAAAACAAAAGACTGCCGCATCTGCCATAAAAATGAAAACCAGGGATCCGATTTCGGATCCCTGGTTTCTCAGCAATGGTGGAAAATATGGCGCATTGTGGCCCGGAGATTTACCAATACCTCTTCATTGTACTGGAATTCACCGCTTTCAAAAAGAAGCACAGAGCCAAACACAATGGAGCGGATGGGCAGCGCTTTTCTGTTCCATTCTTCACGGCTCATGCCGGTGGCTTGCAACAGATCCAACTGAAGCTGTTGGGTAACACTTACCAGCTCACCATGCTTCTTGTGATACAGGTTGTCAAAACCGCCGTCGCGCAGGGTCAGGATAGAACGGTAATAGGGTTCTTCCATGAGAAACTGGATGTAGCTGATACTGACCTCGATGATCCGTTCTTCCAGATCGGGGCTGCAATTGGCAAGCACCTGATCCCGACGCTCGATCCATTTTCCGTTCACATAGTCGATAACGGCGGCGATAAAGTCACGTTTGTCTTTAAAATGCTTATAGGGGGCGGCGCAGGAAACACCGCAGGCATCCGCTACGCGGCGGATAGAGAATTCATTTACACCGTGGGCATTGATCTCACCGATACCCGCCTGAAGCAATACTTCACGCATATTTTTGATTCGTTCTGCCAATGTCAGCTCCTTTCTGCTGTACAGTTGAAGGGTGTTTCAAGGTTGATATACACTGTAATGTTTCAGCCTGGGTTAAGATTACGAGCATAATTTACGCTCAGCCGTTTTTTAATATACCACAACCTGCGGACAAATGTCAACTCTCGGAAGAAAATAAGTTAATGATGTTAACTTTGCACAAAATGGAAGTGTAATTTTTTGTCATTATTTTGTAAAAAGCGGTGTTGACTTTGTCGTTTGTAGTGGTATACTGGGACTAAGTTAACGATGTTAACTTTCTAATGATCTAATGTGGGGGGTGCCAAGCAGTGCAGCATAGCTATGCTGCCGGGAGGTAAACAACCATCGCAGACGAATGTTCCATAATTCTGAGAATATGAAGGAGGTTCATACTATGAACAGTACACGGTTTACAAAAATCATTTCCCTGTTCCTGGTGATGGTCCTGGTTGCCACGATGCTGCCTGTCACTTCTCTGGCAGCTACATCAGGCAATGAAGAAAATGTCATTTTCTTCGCAACGGACCGTCATGAGGAGACCAGCAAGCTGCAGTCCTTGCTGAAGGCCCTGGCCTATACACCTGGTCTGGTAGTCCTGGGTGGTGACCATGTGAACAACACCAACAGCGGATCTCTGGCATCCATCACTTCCGAGATCCAGTCTGTCTACCCCGGCGTCCAGACCTTCTATACCTACGCTGCCCACGATAAGAATGTTTCTGCCGACAGCAGCAATCCTTATGCTTATGCACGTACCGGTGAAGTCTATGAGGGCAAGGACTACTATGTCTATGGCGTTGACCAGGATGATATGCAGTCCAGTTCCAGTGCTTCCACCGCATCCACGAATTTTGTTAGCTGGGCAGAAGGTATCGACGATGGCAAGATGATCTTCGTTATGTGCCATATGCCTATCCATAAGCGCCGTAACGACAATGCCGGCGGTGCCACCTGGATGAGCGCGCTGAATAAGGCCGGTGCGGATCACGATATCGTGTTCCTGTGGGGCCACAACCACACCGGCGAAAGCAGCAGCGATACCAGCGTTTATTTTGTTGCCCGCGGCGGCTCCCTGACACCTCAGGGCGGCAGCACCGGCACCATCAACTTTACTTACATGAATGCCGGCTACATTAAGAATGGCTATGCTTCCATGGTTGTGATCGGCAGCGATTCTGCCAGCGTCACCCGTTACAACACCAGCGGCTCCGCTACCGCAACCTACACCATCGAAAGACTTTTCGGTGCCCCTGCCCATGAGCACAGCTACACTGCTACCGCTGTAGTGGCGCCTACCTGTGAGACCGCCGGCTACACTACCTACACCTGCGAGTGCGGCGAAAGCTACAAGGGTGACGAAGTTGACGCCCTGGGCCACAGCTACGAGGCAACCGTCACTGCTCCTGATTGTGAGAACGGTGGCTACACCACCTATACCTGCACTGCCTGCGGTGATACTTACACCGGCGATGAGACCGCAGCTCTGGGTCACGACTATGAGACCGTTACCGTGGACGCGAAGTGCACCGAGAACGGCTCCGTCACCTATACCTGCGCCTGCGGTGATACATATACCGAAGTGATTGCAGCCATGGGCCACAATTACAATGCGGTAGTTACCGCTCCTACTTGCGAGGATGCCGGCTACACCACCTACACCTGCACCGCCTGTGGCGACAGCTACACTGCTGACGAGGTTGCAGCCCTGGGTCACAGCTATGAAGCCGTTACTGAGGAAGCCACCTGTACTGAGGGTGGTACCGTTACCTACACCTGCGCCTGCGGCGACAGCTATACCGAGACCATTCCCGCTTTGGGCCACAACTACAATGCAGTTGTTACCGCTCCTACTTGCGAGGATGCCGGCTACACCACCTATACCTGTGCTGTTTGCGGCCACAGCTACACTGCCGACAAGGTTGCCGCTCTGGGTCACGACTATACTTCCGTAGTCACGGCTCCTACCTGCACTGAAGGCGGCTACACCACCTACACCTGCGAAGTCTGTGACCACAGCTATGTTTCCAACGAAGTTGAAGCTCTGGGCCATGACTATACTTCCGTAGTCACCGCGCCCACCTGCACTGAAGGCGGTTACACCACCTACACCTGCGAAGTCTGTGACCATAGCTATGTTTCCAACGAAGTTGAAGCTCTGGGCCATGACTATACTTCCGTCGTTAACGCTCCCACCTGCACCGAAGGCGGTTACACCACCAATACCTGCGCTCGTTGCGATCATACCTATGTTTCCAATGAGGTTGAAGCGCTGGGCCACAACTATACTTCCGTCGTTACCGCGCCTACCTGTACTGAGGACGGCTATACTACCAATACTTGCGCTGTTTGCGGTGACACCAATATTTCCAACAAGGTTCCCGCTAAGGGCCACAGCTATATCACCGAGACCGTGGAAGCAACCTGCACCGAGGACGGCTCTGTTACCCATACCTGTGCCTGCGGCGATACCTACACTGAAGTGATCAAGGCTACCGGCCACGATTACATTGCTGCTTCCACTTCCTC
>JAZOBG010000152.1:0-4834 GCA_045595865.1 Oscillospiraceae bacterium | reverse complement strand
AAGGACGGCAAGCGAACTTACCGCAGCACACCGGGTCTCTGCAAAGATTGCAATAACAAGCATTTATGCGGAGCAAATGAAAAGGGGCAAAAGATCCTGCAGACACACATCTGGCAGGAGTATCTCGATTTGGTGGAACAGTTGCGCAAGACCGATGTTGGAAAAGACATTTACTCAAGGCGCAAAGAGACCATTGAGAGAGCTTTTGCGGATGCCAAAGAAAAGCACGGCATGCGTTATACACACCACCGAGGTCTGGCCCGGGTTACCGCCTGGGTGAGGCTGAAATATGCTGCAATGAACCTCAAAAGACTGGCAAAGTGGTGTTGGGGCAAGCCCGACTTTTTGCATATTCTTGAATGTTTTCTCACTATACACGTCAAAACTCCTGTCCTCGCCTATTGAGGACAGGAGTTCTTTGACAGACTGACTCGACCCTCCGGCGAAAAGCCGGGGGGTCGGGTTTTTTATATTTCGCGCAGAGGCAGACCGTCCAGTTGAACAACACGGTCGGCATTCTCCAACACAAATTCTTCATGGCCGGCCAGCAGCACCGGCACATTCAACGCACGGATACGCTGCAGGATACGCAGCGCACGCTCCTGATCCACACCGGCAAAGGGTTCATCCAGCAGATACAAAGACCCGCTTAATGCCAACGTGCGGGCAAGCGCTAACCTTCTTTGCATTCCACCTGATAGTTGATCCGGCCGGGCATCCCCTTCTCCGTCCAATTCCACAAAGGTCAGCCAATCCTCTGCCTCCTTCCGTCTGGAACGGGGCAGCACATCGGTGATCTGTTCCCGCACCGAACGCCATGGCAACAGGCGGTTTTCCTGAAACAGGATCACCGTTTGCGATGGGTCAATCCCTTCCATCTGAACACTATCCGGCTGCAACAATCCGGCCAACACGCGCAGCAGGGTGGTCTTGCCGCAGCCCGACGGCCCTGACAAGACCGTGATGCCTGCATCCGGCAATTCCAGTTCGAAGCGTTCCAGGACCACCTTGTCTTCAAAAGACACGCTCAAATCATAAACCCGAGCCATGGTACCTCACCGCCTTTCGCAACAGCCGCACCAACACAGACTCCACCAGAAAACTCAACACAATGACCACAATGGTCCACGCAAACAGCTCAGGGGTCTCCAGATTGAGCTTTGATACATAAACCTGCGTTCCAATGGCCAGTTTGGGATGACAAAGCACCTCGGCCGCCACACCGGCCTTCCACGCCAGTCCCAAACCGGTCTCCACACCGGCACTAAAATAGGGTGCCACCGACGGAATATAGATCAGCCTCAGTCGCTTTGTAACATCAAACCGGTACGCCTTTGCCATTTCCAGCAGCATAAGGTCGGTTTGACGGATCCCCTTGGACACATTACCCCAGACCACAGGCAGAACCATCAGGGCCGCGATCACGCCGGGCACACGGCCGGTCGTGACCCACAACAGGATCAACAGAATGAAAGAGGCCACCGGGGTCGCCCGGATCACCTTCACCAAAGGCGACAGGATCCGGTCACACCAGACACTGGCCGCGGTCAACACAGCGGTGACGGTACCCAGCACAACGCCGATCAGCAAACCGGCAAAGACCCGCAGCAGGGTCAGTCCGGCGGCTTGCCAGAAGGAGACCTCGGTCACCAGTCCGGCCAGAGTATAAAGCACCGTCCACGGTCCGGGCAGCAGCAGATGCTTTTCCTGCAGATGTACACCCGCAAGGGAAAAGCTGCCGCCCACAGCCCATGCGGCGATCTGCCAGACAGCCAGCCAGAAAATCAACGGTATGACAATTTTTTTGACCGCCTTCATAATGCATCAGGTTCCGTAATAGAATGCGTCGTCGGGGATACCGCCGCCAATGGAGGCGGGGTCCGCCATGTACAGGACCTGATAATAGCCCTGGATCTGGTCACGCATCTGCTCACCTGCCACATAGACCAGATTGCAGTCAGGAATGGCCAGCTTTGCAATGGGTTCGGCAGCAACGATACCGAACTGAACCACCATCTTGGCCGCCTCATCCACATTTTCATTCACATACTGAATTGAGGCGCTGTATTCCTTCAGAAAAGCTTCCACCAGTTCGGGGTGCTCCTGCGCAAAGGCGGTACGGACCACCACGGTAGTCATGGTCAGAACGCCGTACTCGGTCACGCTGTTCCACTCTTCGGTTAAATCCAGCACCGAAAGTACGTCGCGATTTTCGCTCTTCTTAGCCTGAACCTGAGCTGCCGTGGCAGCAGGCACGGGCAGCATGGCAAACTTGGCTTCTCCTGTCAGCAGAGCAGCCTGAACTTCCTGCGCAGTCTTCCAGACAATCTCCACATCCTTGTCGGGATCCAGATCGTTTGCAGTCAGCAGATAATCCAGTACATATTCAGGATTGGCTCCCTGGCCGGTTGCGTAAATTGTCTCTCCCGCCAGATCATCCATGCTGTTGATGGTAGCGGTAAAGCCCTTTTCGCCACTCTCCAAAATGTACAGCACGCCCAAAGTGGACAGGCAGAGGGCCTGAATGCCACCGTTGGTCTTGTTGTACAGATTGGCGGCCACGTTGGATGCCATACAGGCAATGTCCAAATCACCGTTGGTCAGCTTGCCGGCAATCTCGCTGTTGTCGGTGGCCACTGTCACCTCGTAGGTGTTTTTGCTTTCCCCCGCCGTATTGTCCGACAGCAGCTTAGCTGCGCCCACGCCGGTGGGGCCGGAGAGAACGGCAAACCGAACCGGTGTGACATTCCCATCAGAGGTCACCTCGGGAGTGGGTTCCGGAGTTGCGTCCGGAGTCACATCGCCGGTTGCTTCGGGGACAGGGTCAGCACTGACCGTCTCACCGGGGGTAGGATCCGGAGTGTTGGTGTTATCCACCTGATCGTCCGACTTGGTACAAGCAGTCATTCCAATGCCCATGGTCAGGCAGAGCAGCAATGCAACAATTCTTCTTTTCATAACTTTACCTCGCTTTTTGGGATTTGATGATGAATTTTTTATGATCACGGGTCAAAACGCCCCGTTCTTCCAAGGTTTCAAAGGCACGGTACACGCTGGCACGGCCAAGGCCAAGAGCCTGAGCCACCGCGGTAGCCGGCACACAAACCACGCCGTCGGCATCGGCACTGCGGCGCAAAAACTGTTCGACCTTTTCCTCCGCAGAACCGGCCGCAAGACTGTTCAGACGGTCACTAAGAAAACAAATGCGCCCGGAAAGATAATGCACGTAGTTGACGCCTGCACGGGGCCATTGTTCCATCAGCTCCGCCACGGTTTCCTGAGACAGGAACAGTACTTCACAATCGGCCAGCGCAGTCAGTGTGGTGGGATATTCTTCCCGCTCGTTAAACAGGGCGGCAGCCCCAAACCATGCGCCCGCCTCCAGCACATCCACAAACAGGTCACCCCGGGTCACACGCACTTTCCCGGACAGCACAAACCCCAGACAGCGCTGAAATCGGCGGGTGGTATACAGGACATCCCCTTTAGCCGCCGTCTCTTTTCGGCTTTGCGCAAAAGCCCACTCCAGACCTGCCTCCGGCACCTCCCGAAACAAAAAGGAGTTTCGAAGCATGGTCCGCTCCCGGCTCGTTGTTGTCATTCCTTCACCTCATTTTGTCTCATTTGAGACATTTTTATCATATCAAACCCATACACGCTTGTCAAGTCCACGGCATAAAATATTCCGAACCCCACTTAAATTTATATGAGGGAGGAATGCATATGCCCACTTGCTGCCCATTATGCGAAGATCAGATGGAACATATCCCGATGAACCGATATACAAATCCCATTCCCACCTATCCAAAACAGACCGGCCCCTGCCGGATCCGACAGGAAGAAATGGACCATATTTTGACTGCTTTGGCCTGTCAGAACCAGATCCTGATCGACCTGCTCGGTGCGGTAAACAGCCTGACCGCTGCCCTGCTTTTCAGCAAAAATGAGCCCCAAGGGCCAAAACTGTGATCTGCTCCTCGCCGTTTTTGAAAAATTGTCATTAAATTGTAATGATTTATTACCAAATTGTCCTTGCCGAGTACGCCCGGATTCGCTATACTATCATCAGTTGACATGAATTATTTGCAACAGAGCTTTTTATGCTCTGTTTAAAAATGAGGGGATTCTTTATGGCATACAAGCCAAAACATCAAGCCACCGGCAACCGCATTCTGCCGACCGTTCTAAAGGTTTTATATCTGACCCTGGTCGCTTTGTGCGCCGTCATCGTTGTTTTGTTTATCGTATATAAAGCAACCATTAAGCCTCCCGAGGTGGAATCTACGGATAAAATCGAAATCATCGTACAGCCGGAGCCTACGACCAATTCGGACGGGACCGTCTCCGAAACACCCGCCCCGACTGTGACCACCATCGAGCTGACCCGCAAAAAGGACTTTCACACCTTCCTTCTGCTGGGCACCGATGACGGAAACGGAAATGCCGATACCATCATGGTGGGCTCGTATGATCTGAAAAACAAAAAGATCTCTGTCGTTTCGGTTCCCCGCGACACCTTGGTGGACGTATCCCGCAAAATTAAAAAGATCAATGCCGCCTATGGCGTGGGCGGCGTTGACCAGATGCTGGACGAGCTCAAGCCCATTCTGGGATTCCGTCCCGACCATTACATTACAATCGACATTCAGGCTTTTGTCGAAGTGGTGGACGAATTGGGCGGCGTAAATTTCTATGTTCCCGAGGATATGTTCCACAACGACGGCGCCGGCTTCATCATTGACCTGAAAGAGGGCCAGCAGCTGCTGGACGGCAATCAGGCCCTGCAGCTGGTTCGCTACCGTGGTTATCAGAATGCCGATCTGGGCCGTATTCA
>JAZOBG010000151.1:0-8918 GCA_045595865.1 Oscillospiraceae bacterium | reverse complement strand
CCAGATCCAGCTTCACACCCAGGTCGATCAGCTCGCCCGTGGCGGAGATGCCTTCGCCGTACATGATATCAAACTCTGCCTCACGGAAGGGAGGCGCCACCTTGTTCTTGACGATCTTGGCTCGGGTGCGGTTACCGATGACCTCGCCGCCGGCCTTCATGGCCTCAATACGGCGCACGTCGATACGCACCGAGGAATAGAACTTCAATGCGCGGCCGCCGGTGGTCACTTCGGGGTTGCCGTACATGACGCCCACCTTTTCACGCAGCTGGTTGATGAAAATGACCACGCAGTTGGTCTTTGCGATGGAGCCGGCCAGCTTGCGCAGAGCCTGGCTCATCAGACGGGCCAGCAGACCCACATGGGAGTCGCCCATGTCGCCCTCGATCTCGGCACGGGGGGTCAGGGCGGCCACCGAGTCCACCACCACCACGTCAATGGCGCCCGAGCGGACCAGAGCTTCACAAATCTCCAGACCCTGCTCGCCGGTGTCAGGCTGGGAGATCAGCATAGCGTCAATATCCACGCCCAGCGCACGGGCATAGGTGGGGTCCAGAGCGTGCTCGGCGTCGATAAAGGCGACCTCGCCACCCATCTTCTGGGCCTCTGCCACGATGTGCAGGGCCAGCGTGGTCTTACCGGAGGATTCGGGGCCGTAGATCTCAATGATTCGGCCGCGGGGCACACCGCCGATACCCAGCGCAATATCCAGCGACAGCGAACCTGTGGGAATGGCCTCCACCAGAATATCGGTGTTTTCACCCAGGCGCATAATGGAGCCCTTGCCGTAAGTGCGCTCGATTTGAGCCATACAGGTCTCCAGTGCTTTTTTCTTATCGGATGCGGGGGCCGCACTCTCCACGGTCATTTTCTTGGTTGCCATACCAATCCATCCTTTCGTCGGGGCGCTCGCCCCGTATCTTTCGTGAACTGCCCTCAGTATAAACCAAGTGCTGTCCGTTAAATTACCCTTTTATTGTACCTTCCACCACACGCCAGATGCCGGCGGTGTCCTGATAGGTCTTGATGTCGGTAAAGCCGTTTTTGGCAAGAATCATTTCCACATCGCCCACCTGACCGATGCCCACTTCGAACACCAGGGTACCGTCCAGACGCAGGGCGTTGCCCCATTTCTCGGCAATGGCGCGGTAGAAATCCAGTCCGTCAGCGCCGCCGTCCAGTGCCAGACGGGGCTCATAGTCCTTGACCGATATGTCCAGTCCGGGAATGTCCCCGGTGGGTATGTAGGGCGGATTGCACACGATCACGTCAAAATCCCAGAAGGTGGAGGAGGGCGGCTGAGTGGCGTCGGCCAGCATACAGACCACCTGTGCATTCAGACCGCAGCGGCGCACATTTTGCTTGCACACACGCAGGGCGCCTTCCGAAATGTCGGCCAGCACCACACGGCTCTGGGGCACGTTGGCGGCCACCGCAAGGCCTACGCAGCCCGAGCCGGCACACAGGTCCAACACACGGGCGCCTTCACCTGCCCCACGGGCAAGCATGATGGCCCGCTCGGCCAGCAGCTCGGTGTCCATGCGGGGGATAAGCACATCCCGGGAGATGTCCAGCGGCAGACCGTAGAACTCCCACTCGCCAATGATATATGCCACCGGTTCACCGGCCAGGCGGCGCTGCACCAGGGCTCGGATGCGGTTTTCCACCACATCGGCCACGTACAGGGGCATATCCTTCACGAACTGCTCCCGGCTCTTGTCGGCACCGTAGCAGACCAGTTCCCGGGCCTCCATCTGTGCGTTGTCAATACCGGCCGCCTTCAGTTCTCGCCGGATGTCCAGATACAGATTGTTGTAGGTCGTTGCCATAAGACCTCACCTCATCATTTCTTACTTTTACCAGCTGTCTTTGCCCTGTTCCTCGGGGATGACAAGGCGAAGTGCTTCAATGCCCACTTCGATCATGGAGTCATCCGGCTCAAAGGTGGTAAAATTCTGCATCCACAGGCCGGGCTTGGTCAAAAAGCGGGTCAGGCCGTTGTCATAGCGGCCCACCAGACGGTTAAACTCATAGCTGATACCCACCACAATGGGCAACAGCAGTAGATGCAGACCGAATCGCACCCACATGTTGCTCCACTCCACATAGGTAAAGACCACGCTGGAGCACAGAATGGACACCACAATGACCACAAACAGGAAGCTGGTGCCGCAGCGGGGATGGTGCCGGGGCTGTTTGCGTACGTTTTCCACCGTCAGGGGCAGACCGGCCTCATAGCAGAAAATGGATTTATGCTCGGCGCCGTGGTAGGAGAACACCCGGCGCATATCCTTCATACGGGAGATCAGGATCAGGTACCCCATGAAGATCACGATGCGGATCACGCCCTCGATGACGTTGTGCAGCAGGGCGCTGTTGTGAAGCCGTCCGAACAGTCCGGCAATGAAGGTGGGTAACAGGAAGAACAAACCCACCGAAAAGGCCACGGCAAGCACTGCCGCAAAAGCCATGATGACCGAGGTGGCCTTCTCATTGCCCAGTTTCTTTTCCAGCCACAGATCAAACTTGGAGGGTTCCTGAGGCTGCTCGTCCTCGGGGTAAAAATCAGCCGACCAGAACAGCTCACGCACGCCGTTGATCATGGAACTGCCGAAATTGACCACACCGCGGATCAGGGGCCAGCCCAGAATGGGGTATTTGTCCTTGATTGCCTTACGGGGCTGCAGACGGACTTCCAACTCTCCGTCCGGCTTGCGGACCACCGTGGCCCGCTTGTCGGGGCCGAGCATCATGATTCCTTCGATCAGGGCCTGTCCACCGATGGTGGTGCGAAAGGCAGGGCAGGCTTCGGGTTGCTTTGACATACTGACTCCTTCCGTGTTTTGTAACACGTTTTGTTGATTGGATTTTAACATGCCTTTGGGAAAAAGGCAAGCGTTTTATCGAACTTATGTTCCACTTTCTTCCGCCATATTGATGGGCAGGCGAATGGTAACAATGCAGCCTCCCCCTTCGGCATTTCCGATCTCCAGTTTGCCGCTGTGACGGACGATAATCTCGTCGCAGACCGCCAGACCGATGCCGGAGCCGCGCGCCTTGGAGGAACCCTTGTAAAACTTGTACTTGACATGGGGCAGCTCTTCCTGTGGGATACCCGGGCCGTAGTCCCGAATGGTAATCACCGCATAATGCGTATCCCGGCGCACCGCCACGTCGATGCGCTTACCGCTGCCGCCGTGCTTGGAGGCGTTATCCAGCAGATTGCAGAAGACCTGCCGCATACGCTCGGGGTCGCCGGTGATGGGCGGGAACTCCTCGTCCCCGTCGTCGTAGTTGAGTACCAGACCCTCCCGGCGGAAGAATTCGCGGTAAGTGTACACGGCATCTTCCAGCTCGGCCTTCAGGTCCATGGGTTCCACCGTCAGGGTAAACCGGCCGTCTTCCATGCGGGAGAATTCCAGAAGCTCTTCCACCATGTTGGTCAGACGGCGGGCCTCCGAAACGATGATGTTCATGCCCTTCTTTACGTCGTCGGTATCCCGCACTTCCCCGTTCATAATGGTCTCGGCCCAGCCGTTGATGGCGGTCAGGGGAGTGCGAAGCTCATGGGAGACCGAGGAAATGAATTCCGACTGGGTCTTTTCCGACTGGGCTATTTTCAGCGACATATCGTTAATGGCGTCGGTCAGGTCGCCGATCTCATCCTCGTGCTTTTTTTCCATCTGAATGCCGTAACTTCCGGTGGCGATCTTTTTGGCGATCTCGGTGATTCCGGCCACAGGCTCCACGATGGAGCGCACGAAATACAGGTTGGAGAAATACACAATGGCAAGAACCACAAGAGCCACCGCGCAGGCCGCCAGAACGATGGTCAGGATCTGCTGATCCACCAGCCGCAGGGAGGTCACCACGCGCATGACGCCCACCACGTTGCCGTTGTAGATCACCGGGGAGGACACTGCCATGATGCGCTCGCCGGTGCTGGGGTCCTTACCCGACCAGATCCCCACATCATGGGACTCAATGGCGTCGGCAATGTCCGGCGTGCCGGGGTAAATGTTTGCCATCAGACCGGAGGTGGACTGCTGAACACTGCCGTATCGGTTGAGAAACTGCAGTTCCAGACGCTCCTTCATTTCAAAGGCGGAAACATAACGGCTGACATAAGCCCGGTATTCATTTTCGGTGTAGCCCTCCAGAAAACCGGTGGCCGCCTCGGCGGTGTTTTTCAGACCGGTGGACACACTGGTGTAGTAGTAACTGGCCATGGCGGCCGAAAAGGCAATCACAGCCACAAAAGCGATCACGACCACCACCGCGATGGAGTTGAGCATCCAACGTCTGCGGATACCGCCGATACCTTTGGCGCGTTTTCTCTTCACGTGCGTCCCCCTTTCTGTTGCTTATTTTGCGAAAATGTAAATAATCAGAATCCCCACTTGTAGCCGAAACCCCAGACTGTGGTAATGTACGTGGGGTTCTGCGGGTCGTCTTCGATTTTAATCCGCAGACGGCGGATGTTGACGTCCACGATCTTCAGCTCTCCAAAATATTCGGAACCCCACACAGTGTCCAGAATTTCCTCGCGGGCCAAGGCCTTTCCGGCGTTGTCCATGAACAGCTTGATAATGTTGTACTCTACCTGGGTGAGCTTGATGCGCCGGCCGTCCTTTTCCAGCGTGCGGTTCCGGGTATTCAGCAGGAAGGGCGGCTGACTGATCTCGCCGGTATCGACCGGCGGTTCGTCTCCGCCGGCACGGCGGAACAGGGCGTCCACACGGGCGGTCAGCTCGGCGGGCGAAAAGGGTTTGGTCACATAATCGTCGGCACCGGTCATCAGGCCGGTCACCTTGTCCATCTCCTGCGTGCGTGCGGTCAGCATGATAATGCCGATCTTATTGTTGCTGGCACGGATGCGGCGGCAGACCTCAAACCCGTCAATGTCGGGCAGCATAATGTCCAGCAGGGCCACCTTGATATCCGGGTGGTTCTTCAGCTGTTCCAGGGCCTGTTCGCCGCAGTCAGCCTCAATGGTCTCGTATCCGGCACGCTTCAGGTTAATGACCACAAAACTGCGGATATTGGCTTCATCTTCCAGTACAAGGACCTTTCTCATAGAAATTCCCCTCTCATCTTTTTGTTCGGACTATAAATCCTCGCCCATACTTCAGCTTTCGACAGACCAATCTACCTTAATGCGGTTAAACCGTCCCAGCAGATCCGAGCTGTCCAGTCCGCAGTCCCAGCCGATGTCCCAGAACTTGGCGGCGTAAATCACATCACTGCTCTCAAACAGGACAAACCGATCGTCGATGGTGGAGCGGAAGGATCGGTTTGTGCCGGTCAGGCGGTACACGGTCAAAAACTCCTCCGGCTCGGCGGTCTCGTCTTCCAGATAGTAAAAGCTGACCGCACGCTCGGAAATGGTACTGCTGCTGTAATCCTTACGGGCTGCGGTGACCACACCCTGCCAATTTTCCGGAAGGATCAGGTACCAGCCGTCGTCATAGCTATGGAATGTAGAATACACATGAACCGGCATACCGTCCTCGCCATATTGCGCCCAGTGCAGCAGATACAGCGGCGTCGTGCTCCCGTTGACCAGCGGAAGCATCTCGGTAATCGGCAATTCCAGAATACCGTCGCTGTTGATATCCTTTCCGTTGCCATCCTGAAAATCCGAGGAATATCGGATGGTGTTGATGCTCATTCCGGTGGCATCATCCATGGTAAGATTGACCAGCACACCGTTCTGCAGTGAAATGATGTCGGTCACACGGCCTTCGTTTTCCCCAAAATCCGAAGAGATAAACAGCGCCGGTGTCAGGTCGGTCAAACTGCCCGTTTTGATCGATTTGATCTCGGTCAGCTGCAGAGACAGCGGGACCGACGAGGTCAATACCATCATACCGCTATCATAATTGTACAGCTCGGCGCGGCAGTTTCCCTCGGCCGCATCCATCTGCACCAGAACGATTTCCTTGTCGTTATCCCGGTCCAGATCGGTCACTGTGTTCTTGGTATAGCCGCTGCGCATCAACTCCACCACATCGCCGTCATCCTGCAGCGAGTAAGAAGTCAGCGCCTGAACCTTGGTGCTGATTTGCCAGCACACGATGATTTCCTTTCCTTTGGTGCCGCCCAGATCCTCAAAGGCCACCGAGTAAATGCCGGTACCTTCTCCCTCGATCACCCACGCGGTCTCATAGGCGCTGGTAAACTGACTTTGCTTGAATACATAGAGCTTCAGCGGCTTTTCCGCGTTTGCCACGCGGAAAAATGCTACGGCGGACTCTCGTTGTCCGTCTCCGTCCAGGTCCTGAAGCTGAATGGTCTGCACATTGCTGCCCGATGACGGCGCCGCATATTCCGCGCCCAGTTCCTTCATAACATCGGTAATGGTCTCCTGCAGTTCCAGATATTTGTCCGGAAACTGGGGCAGGGCGTACATATTTTCACCGGACTGGGAAATGCAGCCAGACAACACAAAAAGCATTCCCAGAGCAAGGATCATTTTTACCGCTTTTTTCCCCACAGCAGACGCCCCTTTCCATTTGAATATACTATGATAGAATATCATACCACACATCACAAAAAAAAACAATTTACAATCTGGGAACAATCTATTAAAAATAGATGCAACGCAAAATACCCTCTCAGTCTCACTTCGTTCGACAGCTCTCCCATGAGGAGAGCCAAGAGGTGGTGTTCTGCACCGCCCCTTGCCTCCCCCCTTTTGGGGGAGGTGGCACGCGAAGCGTGACGGAGAGGGTGTACTTGTTTGGGCAAAATCACAATTTTGCAACGCGCCCGTTTTTGGTGCCGGTGGCCGGACTGCGTCCTCGCAAGCTCCGTATCCCTCGATTCCCCGTGTACGGGAAATCTCGCTCACTGCACTGCTCGTCCTTTCCCCACAAAGCCCGTCGGCTTTGCAGGGACCCCATTTGGTTCTCGTCCGTCCACACAAAAGAAAAACGGAACCACCCCTTCGGGGTGCTTCCGTTTTTGGTGCCGGTGGCCGGACTCGAACCGGCACGCTGTCGCCAGCGGTGGATTTTGAGTCCACTACGTCTACCAATTCCATCACACCGGCAAAGTGTGCTTAGATAGTATACAACAAAATATGGCCGGTTGCAAGGGTTTTGTTTCTTTGCCCCAAATTTTTTGCTCCGTACCGGGCAGACCACCCACCAGAAATCCCCAAAAGTTGACATTTCCGGTCATTCCCCGTATAATCGACCTATCGCTGAATCCAAGAAAGGGTGTATCGTTATGGCAAGCGAATCGGTAAAAAAAGAACTGGCCCGCACGCTGAAATTTGTCCTGTTTTCCGCCAGCGCCGGCATCATTCAGATCGGCAGCTTCACCCTGCTCAACGAGCTCGCGCACCTGACGTACTGGGTGGCCTATCTGATCTCGCTGATCCTTTCCGTGCTCTGGAATTTCACCCTGAACCGGAAGTTCACTTTCAAATCGGCCAACAACATCCCTATCGCCATGCTGAAGGTGGCCGCCTACTACGTGGTGTTCACCCCGCTGTCCACCTGGTGGACGGCCGCCCTGACCGAGCCGGCCTACGGCGTCATGTGGAACGAGTATTTGGTGGTCGTTCTGACCATGCTGGTCAATTTTGTCACCGAATTTCTGTACGACCGCTTTGTGGTCTTCGGCAAGAGCATCGACACCGCAGTCAAAAAATAATTTTAACGGAGCAGTTCGTCCGGAACTGCTCCGTTTTGCGTTAAAAGGCCTTGAATACCTGATTCAATTTACGAGCCGCGCGGTACAGAGGCCCTTCCATCTCCTTTGCAGCCGCTTTCAGATGTTCACGGATCGAAATCTGCTGAGGACAATGGGTTTCGCAAAGGCCGCACCCCACGCAGTTGGATGCCGAGGTGGGCGTCTGCCGCAGGGCTGTACACATGGCGTAGTCCACCAATCCCCAGAACTTACCTTCGCTGTACCGGCGGTTGTAAGCCGAGAAGGTACCCGGAATAACCACATTTTTCGGACAGGGCATACAGTATCCGCAGCCGGTGCAGCCCACCTTCATTTTCGCGTTAATGGCGGCCACCACCCGGCGCAGCATTTCTTCCTCCGCCTGCCCCAGCTCTCCCACTTCCACAGTGGAGGCGGTTTGAATATTGTCCCGCACCATCTCATCGGAATTCATGCCGGACAAAACGCAGGTCACCTCCGGCTGATTCCAGAGCCAGCGGAAGGCCCACTGAGCAGGAGTATGCCTGACAGAATATTGCGCAAAAATGCGTTTGGCCTCCTCGGGCAGACGGTTGACCAGCTTTCCGCCCCGCAGCGGCTCCATGATCACGACGGGCAGTCCCTTTTCGTGGGCATAGTTCAGTCCCCGCCGACCGGCCTGAGAATGCTCGTCCATATAGTTATACTGGATCTGACAGAAATCCCAGTCGTAGGCATCCACCAGTTTGCAGAACATCTCGGAATTGCCGTGGTAGGAGAACCCCACCTGACGGATGGCGCCGCTGGCTTTCTTCTCCTCCAGCCATTGAATGATACCCAGATCTTTCATGCGTTCCCACGTATCCACATCGGCCAGCATATGCATCAGGTAGTAATCCACATAGTCGGTTTTCAGGCGCTTGAGTTCTTCGGAAAAAATCTTTTTCGGCCCGTCTTGGCTGCGCACCAGATAGTGGGGCAGCTTGGTGGCAATATATACCTGCTCTCGAAGACCGTTTTTGTGGAGAATCTCACCCAGCGCCGCCTCGCTGCCGGGGTAGATGTATGCGGTGTCAAAATAATTGACTCCTTCCCGGATGGCGGTCAAAATTTCCCGCTCGGTTTCTGCCATGTCGATTTTCCCCATGGAGCGCGGAAACCGCATACAGCCAAAACCAAGAATGGATATGTCGTTTCCGTATTTGTCCTTTCGATAGTTCATTGGGCCACCTCATAAAGCTTGTTGTTCTGATTTTACT